>JAYRSG010000085.1:0-4305 GCA_041920175.1 Candidatus Moraniibacteriota bacterium
CCTTCTTTTTCAATAATTCTTCGAGCAAGGGATCCCTCTCCTGTTTTCACAATTTTCCCATCTCCCATAACGAGCGTTTCATTCGGCGGAAGGAGATCGAGGAAAGCGCTCGAGTGCGTGATGAAGACGAAGGTTTGTTCCGGTGTTCGGCGGGTTTTCAAAAAATTTCCAATAATTTTCTGTGCGTCCACATCGACGCCGGTGTCGAGTTCATCGAAGAGGGAGAATTTCGGCGTGAGCATTGCCCAGAGGAGTACTTCAAATTTCTTTTTTTCACCGCCGGAGAATCCGTCGAAAAGTCCGCGATGGAGAAGCTTTGGTTCAATGGAGAGTTCTTTCGCGTATTCGGAAATTGTTTTTCGAATTTCGAGCGGATCGCTTTGGGGAAGAGCATACCGGAGGAGCGAAAAGATTGAAACGCCGGGGAGCGCGGGTGGCGATTGGAAAGAACCGAAGACTCCGAGCTTGGCGCGCTTGTTGGGAGAGAGCGGGAGAAGGGAAGTGCTGTTCCAGAGAATGTCGGACTTTTCATGAACTTTGATATCGGGATGCCCCAGTATGGCGCCGGCAAGCGTCGACTTTCCGGAACCATTGGGTCCCAAGAGCGCATACGTTTTGCCGTCTCCGAACGAGAAAGAAATATCGTTGAGAATCGTCTTGTCTTCGATCGAGGCGGAGAGATGTTTGAGCTGGAGCATAACGTCTACGAATTACGAATCGGTACGAATATACGAACTTATCATTTTTTATCGGCGTGAGTCGCAATTAAATCTGCCAGAGTAATTTTGGAGAGGGTGTTTCGAACGATGCCTTCGAGTTGTTCCCAAACATTTTTGGTCTGGCAGTGCGTCAGAATGGGGCAGGGGGAAAGCGCTCCCGGGAAGGTGGGATGTTTTGCCTCTTTGAATCCGCCGTCGAGCGTTTCGATTACCTCCCACGAAGTGATTTCATCTGGCGCTTTGGCGAGCGCATAGCCACCACGAACGCCCTTTTCAGATACCACGAAACCGCCCCGTTTCAGATGCTGGAGTATTTTCTCGAGGTAGTCTTCGGGGATGCGCTCTTCTTCGGCGAGTATACGCGCCGAACACCCGTTTGAATGTCGGGCGAGAGCAACGAGCGCCCGCAGCCCGTAAGAAGCTTTTTGCGATACTTTCATAAAATAGGACTCTTTAAGTCCGATTTAGAGTGTAAAATGGGATGAAGAACCTGTCAATAGGAAGAACAATGAGGAGAAAACCCACTCATCGGATTTTGACTCTTTTTCCGCGCTCGTGTAGGATGAAGGTGGGTTAATACAAGAGACGGAGGGCAATTCGAAAGGAATTGTCTCTTTTCTCTTCTCTTTATGTATGGCGCGTACACCGATATTTCGTTCCGTTTCATCCAAGAAGAAATCAAAGGCGCTGTCTTCCAAGAAAAGACCGTCTGCGAAGTCGAAGAAGAAATCGGTGAAAAAACCCGTGCCGGTTGTTTCCAAAAAATCGAAGACAGTCATGAAATATTCCAAGAATACGAAGAACGCGAAAAAAGCCTTTCCACTCAAAAAGAAGTCGGTGAAAAAGTCGGGAGCCAAACATCAGATGGTCAAAAAATCGGCGCCGAAAAAATCATCCGCGAAAAAATCGAATCGTCCCGAGAAAAAGAATCCGATGACCAAGGCGGAGCGCGAAACGAAGAAGCAGGAGAAAGAAACAAAGCGCGCGAACGCGTTCGAGGAACTTCTTTTCCGCGGTCGCCAGCGCGGCTTTGTGACGGAAGACGAGATTATTCATATTCTCCCGGATATCGAGCAAGATCTTGAGAATCTTGAGAATCTCTATGAAAAATTCGAGACGAGCGGCGTCAAGGTGGTGGATTCGAGCGATATGCTAAAGCTCGAGACGGACAAGATTGGCGAAGAGTTTATTGGGAAAGGGAAAAAATCTCCGAAGAAAAAAGGAAAGGAAAAGTCGATCCTGGGAGGACCGGAGCGCGCGGAGGAAGAAGGGGGAGACTCGTCGGATTTGGTGCAGATGTACCTGCGCGAGATCGGACGCGTCCCGCTCATTTCTGGGCAGGAAGAGGTTCGACTTGCCAAGCAAATCGAGGCGGGCGACGCTTCGGCCAAGCAGCGGCTCACCGAAGCGAATCTCCGGCTCGTGGTGTCGATCGCCAAAAAATACGTGGGGCGCTCGCACAACCTCTCGCTTCTCGACCTTGTTCAGGAAGGGAATATCGGACTCTTTCGTGCGGTTGAAAAATTCGATTTTCGCAAGGGCTTCAAATTTTCAACCTACGCGACCTGGTGGATTCGGCAGGCGATTACGCGCGCGCTTGCCGATCAGTCGCGCACCATTCGCATTCCGGTTCACATGGTGGAGACGATCAATAAGTATTCCCAGGTGACGCGTCGCCTGGTGCAGGAATTGGGACGCGAGCCCCTGCCCGAAGAAATCGCGGTCGAGATGGGCGTCGAGGTGGAGAAAATTCGCCATATTCAAAAAATTTCCCAAGAAACCGTTTCGCTCGAAACGAGCGTCGGTTCGGATGACGACGAGAGCGTCCTCGGCGACTTCATCGAGGACACCGAAACGATTATGCCGAATCAGTCGGCGGCGCGAAAACTTCTTTCGGGACATATCGCCGAAGTGTTGGACGAACTCTCGCCGCGCGAACAGAAAATTCTCAAAATTCGCTTTGGGTTGGAAGACGGCGTCGTCCACACGCTCGAAGAGGTGGGACAAGAGTTCGGCGTTACCCGCGAGCGCATCCGTCAGATCGAGGCGAAGGCGCTCGAGAAAATCCGCGAACACAGTATCGTGAAGAAGTTGAAGGATTATTGACCAAGTATCAATGAACAAGTCCGCCAGCTGGCGGAAGTGAGTAAGGGGAAATGAACAAAATTTCTTTGCTGAAAGCCGATTGTTGATAGCTACGAAGTATGTGGAACGGGGGAATATTGTTTTTGTATGGTTCTTTTTTCATTCGTGGAGGTGAAATATGAGAGGGTGGAACGGGTACATTCCGATGGTGAAGGTGGTTAAGATCTTTCCCGATGGCAAGGTTTCCGTAAGAGACTGGAATGGTCATCTCAGCACGGTTTCGCTCAATCATAATCTTATGCGGGAGGAAATCAAATCGGGAGATTATGTGACGGTACACTGCCAGTTCATAACCGAAAAGATCGATTGTTCTGGGGCTATGACGCAGTACCTTCGGAGACGCTTCTCGTTTTAGCAGTTTTGTGGATCTCAAAAAGCGAACCCTCGTCCTCATGAGACGAGGGATTTTTCTTGCCAAAAAGCGAAAGGTTGCCTATACTCTCTATCGAGGCGTTCCATCGCTCGTTTCTTTGATAACCAAGTATTCCGGGGTGGCGCAGCGGTAGCGCAGGTGGCTGTCAATTTGACTTGCAAGTTGGCACAAAGAGTATATGAAATGTGCATGGAAAATTTGTGCCCATCTTGTACAGCCGCGACGCAGGTTTTGTTCTCCGCAGTGCAAGCGAAAGTTTTTTGTTGACAAGAGGCGAAAAGACATCAAAAAGATGTCTCTTGAGTACAAAGGCGGCGCTTGTCAGGTATGCGGATACAATCGGTGTGAAACCGCTTTGGTTTTTCATCATAAAGAACCTGGTGCGAAGGACTTTGGCGTTTCATCCGGAGGGTACACGCGATCATGGGATCGAGTACGTTCCGAATTAGACAAATGCGTGCTTCTTTGCAGCAATTGTCACGCTGAAGTCCACGCAAGGCAGCTTTCAGAGGAAACTCTGATTGAAAAATCGGGTGAATTCGGTGAAAGATTTGTCGATCCAACACCGAGCCAAGTTCCAGAGGGCAGAGGTTCTGGAAAAGGTGTAGAGACTAGAGAGTGAGTCCCAACGATAATCTCTCACAAGCGCCCGATCTCTTTCTTTTGATGTCTATCAAGAGGATGGGAATGATATAGTCCACGAGTCAAGAGTGTAACCACTTGGTCGTCGGTTCGAATCCGACCCCCGGAGCAGGGTAGGATGATCCTTGTAGAGTGCTATCTCCTGAAAGGGAGATTTCAGCTCAAATAAAAGGTTTCTTCCCGAGAGGCGGCAGTTCTGAAGTACGAAATTCAGCAACTGCCGTTTTTCGTGCGCTTCAGAACTCTCAAAAATTTCCAAGGCGCGATTCGCCAAAGAAAATACGGTGGACGCGGCAATAAGGAAGTTTTCGTCGGCGTGGGTGTATTCTTCGAGCTGAATATTGATGGTGTGTTGCTTCTTCTTGTACTCCTCAACCTTCTGGTCGTAGACATCCCGAGGAATACTACCGTCAACCAGCAAGTCCA
>JAYRSG010000086.1:0-2058 GCA_041920175.1 Candidatus Moraniibacteriota bacterium
CCGATATCTTCGCAAATTTTCCGCGTCAAAATATCGCTGTCCCCGGTCAAAATTTTGACCGAAACGCCAAGATCGGCAAGTTCTTTGATGGTGCGCGCCGCGTCTTTTTTGGGCGGATCGAGGAAGGCGGCGAATCCGACCAGAGTCATATCGACTTCGTCGGCGGCATTGTACGTATAATCATCGACTTCAAGTGTTTTCCTCGCAATCGCCAAAACGCGAAATCCTTCTCCGAAAAATCCGGAAGCGAGCGCGGCGAGCGCGGCGCGTTCGGAGGCGCCGATCGGACAGATTTTCCCGCTTATGCAAACGGACGAAACAATCGGGAGCACCACTTCCGGCGCGCCCTTCGTCGTCAGTATTTTTTTCCCGCGACGCGACACGATGAGCGATTCGCGTCGCCGCAAAAAGTCAAATGGAATTTCATCCACCTTCTCGTAGTCGGAAATATCCGGCGTTCCGTGCTCCACAATCGCTCGGTCGAGCGGATTTTTGACGCCCGTCTGAAAGACGCTGTTCAAAAATGAAAAGAGAAACACCTCTTCCGAATCACGCCCCTCGCCGTCCACGTGTTTCACGAGCGTAATCTTGTCCTCGGTGAGCGTCCCCGTCTTGTCGGTGCAGAGCACGGTCATACTCCCGAAATTTTGAATGGACGAAAGTGTTTTCACGATCGCGTGTTTCTTCGCCATCCGAATCGACCCCCGCGAGAGCGACACCGAGAGCATCACCGGCAAAAGTTCAGGGGTGAGTCCGATCGCGATCGCGATCGAAAACGTGAGCGAATCGATGAAATCTCGCCCCAAGAGCGTATTGACCAAAAGCACAAGTCCCACCAAGACGAAATTGAGACGCATCACGAAGAGACTGAAGGCGCGAATATTTTTTTCGAAATCCGTTTCCCCGTTTTCCGCGGAAAGCCGTTCGGCGATTTTGCCATATTCGGTATTCTTGCCCGTCACGACAACGCGCGCGACGGCAAATCCGGTCACAACGCTCGTCCCCAAGAAGACGCGGTCGTCCCGCTCCGTCACGCGTTCTGCCGCCTTTCGATTCCCGAGCGGTCGCTTCTCCGCGGGGAACGATTCTCCGGTAAACGTCGATTGATTCACGAAAAAATCCCGCGCTTCGAGAATCTCCGCGTCCGCCGGCACGAGACTCCCCGCCGAGAGGAGCACGATATCGCCCGGAACGATTTTCCTCGCGTCCATCTCTTTTTCTTTTCCGTCGCGACGAACCCGCGCCGTCGTCTTCACCTTTTCGGCGAGCTTTTCGACAGACTTCTCCGACCGGAACGTGTTGACGAAGTCCACGATCGCCGAAATACACACCATCGCCACGATAATAACAGCGTTCGTTCTTTCGCCAAGAAAGAAAAACGAGACGAGCGCGACCGCGAGGAGGATGATAAGGAGCGGGCTCGTGAATTCTTTGAGAAACGCGAGAATCGGACGAATGCGTCGTCTCTCCGAGAGCGCGTTCTCACCGTGCTCAAGGAGAAGTTCCGCCGCCTCGCGCGACGAGAGCCCCGGAAACTTTTCCGCCGATTCCGAAAAAAAAGATCCGTTCATAAAAAAGAAAAAGATGCTTCAAGTATAGCATCTTTTTCGATACGGACGATGTGGGCGTACCGCTTCAACTATGCCGGTTCGAGCGAATGAGAAAGTTTGAGATGATCTTCGATGCGCTCCACCCGTTGGAGTACTTGTTGCGTTCGGTCTTCGCCCGCGAGATCTCGATCCATGAGGGTGTTCTCCATGACAACGAGCATTTCCGTCTCACGATCAATTTTGGTTTCAACGGTTGTGAGTCTTCCCTCAACGGTACCAAGTCTTCCTTCAACAAAACCAAGTCTTCCTTCAACGGTTGTGAGGCGTTCTTTTACATCCTGAATTTCCAAAGAGAGCTCCTGTCGGACCGTTTCGATGCTCACAGTGAGTTCCTGTCGGACAGCTTCGATACTTTTCCCTTGGTATTCAAAAGCCTTCGTGATCATGATTCCGAGACTTTCGATGTCTTCTTTGATGAAATTCTTTGTTTCCGCATCCATAGTTCAGG
>JAYRSG010000087.1:0-2883 GCA_041920175.1 Candidatus Moraniibacteriota bacterium
AATGCGTTTCAAAGTTTGTTCGCGAATGCCGATCGTATTCACGTCGAGAGCGACGGCGCCGCGATTCAAGAGTCGCATCACGACGGTTTCGCCGAAGCCGCCCAGGATGATCGAGACGCGAATGTCGAACTTCTGCTCATGCGTTTCGGCAAGCGGCGACTCGGTTTTGACCATAAACCGGCTGTCGCGAACACCGACGCGTTCTTCGGTTCGGAGTCCCGAGAGGAGTTTGATATCGCCCAAGAGCGAAGAATATTCGTTCATGGGGAGGATGGCGACTGTTTGCAGGATGCCGTCGATGCGGAAGCGAATGTCGACGGAATGTTCCTGCGGCTCAATGTGGATGTCGTTCGCGTTCGTCAAGAGCGCGCCCGCGAAAATATATTTGAGAACGGTTGTTTGGCCGGCGCTTTCGATGAGTTTCCCGAAGCGTTCGAAGGAATCGAGATTCGTTCGCGCTTCGTCGATGACGGCGTTTCCGACGGGAAAGGCGCGGGCGAGTGTTTGCGCCATGAGTTGGTCGTACATTTCTTTCAAAAATTCCGTTTGTCCCGTGACGCGCCAGACTTCGTCGAGCGAGGTTTCGCCGCCGATCGCCTTCAAGATGCCGTCCTGCGCCATAGTGACCATGCCGTTTTCGAGCGCTTCTTTCATGATGTCATTCTCGCTCGCCATCGCGGAAATTTTTTCATTGATTGAATCGTTGAGCGTGAGAACTTCAAAGATGCCGATTCGACCCTTGTATCCCGTGCCGTTACAGTGCGCGCAGCCTTTGGGTTTCCAGAGCGTTGGGATTTCTTTCGGGATGTCCATTTTCGCCTTGGGGGAAATGAGCGAGAGAATTTCTTTGAGGGAATTTACGGTTTCTTCCGCCGGTTCATAGGATTCTTTGCACTGCGGGCAGAGAATGCGGACCAGGCGCTGGGCGATGAAGGCGTTCACGGCGTTCGGGATCGTGTTGGGGCGGACGCCCATTTCAACGAGACGCGCGACGCTCCCGGCGGCGTTATTGGTGTGGAGGGTCGAGAGGACGAGATGTCCCGTAAGTCCGGCGTTTATGGCGATATTCGCCGTTTCGTCGTCGCGAATTTCGCCGACCAGAATCACGTCGGGGTCCTGACGAACGATCGCGCGGAGTCCCATGGCGAAGGTGTAGTTCCGGCTTTTGGAGACTTGGGTCTGCGTGATATTGGGGATTTCGTACTCGATCGGATCTTCGATGGTGATAATTTTGGTTTCGGTATCATTGAGTTTCCGGAGAATTGCGTAGAGCGTTGTTGTCTTACCGCTCCCCGTGGGACCGGTATTGAGGACGATGCCGGTCGGTTTCCGGAAGGCGCGTTCAACTTCTTCGTAGGCGAGACCGCGGAGTCCCAAGACCTCGATGTCTTGGAGCGCGGTCTTTTGATCGAGGAGTCGCATGACGAGACTCTCGCCGAAATTTCCGGGAATGCTCGAAACGCGAACGTCTATTTTTCTCGAGTCGAGATTGAGAGAGAAATGCCCGTCCTGGGATTTGTCGCGGATATTGAGTTTCATTTTTCCGAGCATTTTGACGCGCGAGAGGAGGAGTGGATAGACGCTTCCCGGAAAACGACCGATATCCTGGAGGACGCCGTCGATACGATAGCGGAGACGAATTTCGTTCTTCTCTTCTGGTTCCAAATGAATGTCGCTTCCGCGGAGTTTGATGGCGCCGACCATGACGGTTTCCAGAATTTGCGTCGTCGGAATTTCCAGAATGCGGTTTTTGAGTGCGAGGAGACTGCCGAATTTTCGTTCAAATTTTTCGAGATCGGCATCCGAAAGGCTAACTTTGAGATGGTCGAGGTAGTCGAGGAAGAGCGGTCTCTTGTAGGTGTCCCACGCGTGTTCGAGTGACGGGCGCGAGGCGACATAGAGTTTGATGGTCCACCCTTCGCGATCCTCGAGTGATTTTATATAATCGAGCGCTTTTTGATTGTCGGGATCGAGAATGGCAATGCGAACCTCTTTGCCGCTTTTCCGGAAGAGCGCGAGTCCGAGCGAGGTCGCGTCTCCTTCGGAAATAGCAGTGATATGTTCCGCGTCAATGGGATAGATGTGAAGATCGACGTAGGGGAGGCGTGCGGCGTGCGCGAGCGCCGCCGCCTCGCTCTCTTCGGAGGCGCGCTTCAGGGTATGGAGAATCTTTGCGGTTTTTTTCTCGCGTTCGCTTCGGAGCTCGTCGGTGCCGGCGCGGGGGAGGACTTTGACCATACGAAAAAAAGAAAGGATAAATATCCTCTCCAGTATACCACGGATGAGAATTCTTGTTCTCTCTGCGAATTTCCTGTGGGAAGACCCCGAAAAGAACGGGGCATCCCCATCGTCCGCCCGTCCGCTTTCTCGTCAAGGGGAGGGGGTGTGGCGGATGTTTTCGTGTTCCTCTTCGTTACATCCCCGCGCCTTGAATCTGCCAGTAGAAATTCGTGCAGTTGGTATCCCGACACCCACATTTCCATCCGCCGCCCTGGACAGAGCAGACCATGCCAACGAAGTACGCCGGGGTGCCGGCGCTTGCGGTCGAGAGATCGGGATCCGTGATCGTGGCGGTCGTGGGACCCGCGCACCAGCACCGAAAGCTTTCGGTGCCAGTCGCCGTTCAAGGTTCCCGTGCAGGTCGAGGTATATGGCGCCCAGTTGTTGATGCCGGGGTCGAAGGAGAAAGCCCTTGGTGTAGACGATTCGGGTCGTGTCGCCGGTTTTGCCGATGGTGGCGGTGATCGTCGTCGGGTCGCTACTCGTGCGCTTGGCATTCATGAGGTGCTCACGGCATCCTACAAAACTTCTCGCGACGAAAAATTGTGGATATGTTTTATGTAGATGGCGTAATCGCCGATTTCTTTTTTGATTTGATCAAGC
>JAYRSG010000088.1:0-8078 GCA_041920175.1 Candidatus Moraniibacteriota bacterium
AACTGAACCGCCCAAAGAACTTGCTTGGGTCAAACAGCTCCAAGAATGGCAAAAGGAAATCGGTCAAGACAATCAAGAATTTCTCGAGGGTATCAAGATCGATTTTTTCAAAAATCATATCTTCGCTTTCACGCCCCGCGGCGATATTATCGAGCTCCCAGAAGAAGCGACTCCGGTTGATTTCGCCTATGCGATCCACAGCGAAATCGGCAACGGTATCGTGGGTGCCAAAGCCGACACCAAAATGGTTCCTCTTGATTATCACATCAAAAACGGCGAGGTGGTCGAAATTATTACGGACAAAAACCGAAAAAATCCGAATTCCGACTGGCTCCGCTTCGTCAAAACCTCCATAGCCAAGTCCCACATCCAGAAACAACTCCGCAAAGAAGGCGTGCTGTAAAGAAAATCTCAAATGAAAAATTTCAAGTAACAAAATAATTTTCCAATTTTCAAGCGTTCGAATCTGCCGGCTTCAAATTCAGAATTTTTTTCATTCAATAATTTTTTTGAAATTTATAATTTGCCATTTGGCATTTTCTTTTTTTGCAAACAAAAACCGCCCCGATTCCTCGGAGCGGTTTTCTCTTGCGCTGATTGAAAAGTCGATTGACCTTACATCATTCCGCCCATTCCTCCCATGCCCGGCATCCCGCCGCCATGCGCCTCTGATTTTTCCTCGGGAAGATCCACCACGGCCGCCTCGGTTGTGAGGAGGAGCGCCGCGACTGACACCGCGTTCTCGAGCGCGGTTCGCGTCACTTTCAGAGGATCAATGATCCCGGCCTTGATCATATCGGCTTCGTACTTATTGGTCGCCGCGTTGTAGCCGAAATTGACTCCCTTGTCGCGAACCACTTCAGAGAGGACGACCGCCGCGTCCTGCTCGCCGGCATTCGAAACAATCTGACGAAGCGGCTCATTGAGCGCCCGGAGGAGTGTCTCATAACCCGCACGGAATTCGTGATTGTCGAAAGTTCGCTTTTTCATTTGCTCGGCAAGTATCGCGACCGCCTTGGCAAACGCCGTACCGCCACCCGCGACAATGCCCTCTTCAACCGCCGCTTTGGTCGCGGCGAGCGCGTCTTCCATCTTATGTTTCATATAGGTGAGTTCCGTCTCGGTCGCCGCACCCACTCTGACCACCGCGACCCCACCCGAGAGCTTCGCCATCCGCTTCTTTTGTTTCTCGCGATCGTATTCGCTGTCGGTTTGTTCAATCAAAGATTTAAGTTGGGAGATACGCGCGTCAATATCTTTCTTCTTTCCCTTCCCTCCCACAATGGTCGTGTCGTCCTTGGTCGCAATCACCTTCTGCGCTGTCCCAAGCATGGCGAGTTCCGCCGTCTCAAGTTTCATTCCCTTATCCTTCGCAATCACTTGTCCACCCGTCAAGATCGCGATATCCTCAAGCATTGCTTTGCGACTATCGCCGAATTCCGGCGCCTTCACCGCGAGCACATTGAGTGTCCCACGAAGTTTGTTGACGACAAGCATCGCGAGCGCCTCGCCTTCGACTTCTTCCGCAATGATAACAAGTTCCTTCTTACCGCTCTGCGCCGCCTTCTCAAGAAGCGGAAGAATTTCATTAATGGACGACACCTTCATATCCGTGAGAAGAATAAGCGCGTCTTTGATCTCGGCGCTCTGCGATTCGACATTGGTCACCATATAGGGCGACACATAGCCGCGATCAAAGCTCATACCTTCGACGATTTCCTTGGAAAGTCCAAATGCCTGCGATTCTTCGGTCGTCACAACACCGTCCTTCCCCACCTCGTCCATCACGTCGGCAATCATCGTGCCCATCTCACGAGATTCAGCAGAAATCGTCGCAACCTGCGCCATCTCTTCTTTAGAGGAAATCTTCTTGGAATTCTTGCGGAGAAGCGCGATCACCTCATCCTTCGCCGCTTCCATCCCCCGGCGAATACCGATCGGATTAATACCGGTCTCCACAAACTTGAGCCCCTCGCGCACGATCGACTGCGTAATGAGGGTCGCCGTCGTCGTCCCGTCACCCGCCGCGTCATTGGTCTTGTCAGCAACCTGCTTCACGAGCGAGGCGCCGAGATTTTCAAATTTATCCTTGAGCTCGATTTCCTTCGCGATCGTTACGCCGTCATTTGTTACCGTCGGCGCGCCAAATCCCTTGTCGAGAATGACGTTGCGCCCCTTGGGTCCCAGGGTCACTTTCACCGTATCCGCTACGTGATCAATCCCCGCCTTCACCTTCCGTCGCACATCTTCGCTGTACGCAATTTGCTTTGCCATATTCGTGCATATTACTGCTTATGATTTAGCACTCATAGTCTCTGACTGCTAAATGCATTGTAAGAAAAGAAAAACCGAGTGTCAAGACTTTACACCCGAAACACCACCACATCGCCATCCTGAACGGCATATTCTTTTCCTTCGAGACGCAAGATGCCCCTTTCGCGGGCGACACTCCATGAACCCGCCGAGAGAAGCGCCTCCCAATGAATCACCTCGGCGCGAATGAAGCGGTCCTTGAAATCCGTATGAATCGCCGCTCCGGCTTCCGGCGCGGTCGCTCCCTGTCGCACCGTCCACCCGCGTGTCTCTGTTTCACCCGTGGTAAAGAAAGTTATGAGTCCCAAGAGTGAATAGGTCTCGCGAATGAGATCATTGATGCGCGAAGAAATTCCCATCTCTGCCTGTTCCTCGGCGCTCATCGAGAAAAGCTCTTCTTCTATCTTCACATCGAGCCGCACATGAGGGCGGCTGCCAAGTTCCGGCGGGAGCGCCGCCTCCGGATCGGACATATTGTAGACGAAGAGAAACGGCTTCGCCGTGAGGAGCTGAAGCTCGCGAAACAAACGCCTTGAATCTTCAGTTTCGGAAATGCCCGCTTGCATCGTCTTTGACGAAGTCAATGCAGGCAGGATTGCTTCGCGTGCAAGCTTCCCCGCCTGAAGCGCCGCTTCGATACCCTCAAGTATCGGCATCTCGGCAAGCGCCTCTTTCTTCCCCGCGCGCGCGTCCTTCACCGTCTTCAATTTCCGTTTCTCGACCGTCTCGAGATCCGCCAGGATAAGCTCGGTATGAATGATATCGATATCCTCTACCGGCGAAACACGATCGTGCACGTGGATGATATTCGGGTTTTCAAAAAGCCGCACGACTTCGATAATCGCATCCGCTTCACGAATATTTGCGAGGAATTTGTTGCCAAGCCCCTCGCCCTTCGACGCCCCAGCGACGAGTCCCGCGATATCGACAAACTCCACAACCGCCGGAATGATTTTCGCCGACTTCGACATCGCCGCAAGCTTGCCCAATCGCGCATCCGGCACCGGCACGATCCCCACATTGGGCTCAATCGTGCAGAAGGGATAGTTGTTGATATCGACCGTTTTCCCCGTAAGCGCCTTGAAAAGCGTGGACTTCCCCACATTGGGCAACCCGACAATACCAGCTTTGAGAGACATAAAGTTTCGCGACTTTCAGCTATCCTACCTACCTTACCTACCGACGGGCAGGCGGCAATCGGCTGTCGGCATTTAAAAAAATATTCTATCCGCTTTTATTTCAAAAAATAAGAGGTGCCAAGTAAATTTGAATTTGCTTAGCACCCCGACACACTATCTCAATTTAGCGTTTTCGTTTCGAGATCTTTCCTCATAATCTTGCTCGATCCTTAATCCTTAATCCATGAGATAGTCTCGAGAGACTTTCAAAAACATTCTCCGCGTTAGGAACCCCCGTACACGAATCAATAAAGGGAATCCACCCTCCAGATGAAAGAGAAAAAAGAGATATCCGAAAAACAAACTTCGGCTCTCCCTCACCGTCACTGGAAATATCAAGAAAGTTTCCCCTTACAAACTCTCCAAAAAATGGACCTGGACACGTTACGACTCCATAAGAGCCCACGTCATCCGCATCTCTCGTTTTCCATTCTATCACATTAGACATCTCATCATCTCCTCATTGTGAAACTACCAGTCAAAGAGCCAAGTTATATGTATCATATATTTCACAACAAGTCAAACACTTTATCTTGAATTTGGAGGAAATTCCAAAAAAAGATTCCGCTTACTGTATGCGAGCGGAATCCAGATAGACTGTCTATAACCTTCACACACAAGGCGCTTTGAGAGCATCAAATGCGGAGCGAGAAATGTAACCGACATCAACAAGAAGCTGAGTCAGTCCTGGAAAAACAGAGATGCCTTGCTTCTCACTAAAAACAAGTTGTCTTGGAGAAATCCATCGATACTCACTGTGCTTTTCCTGTTCGAGCGTTACTTTCGGATACAGAGAGAATCTCAACTCAAACACCGTATACAACCATTCACCACCGGAACAATCATGCACTTCATATACGCCAAGAATCCGAAAGGTATGATGCGACACTTTTCGAATGCCGGTTTCTTCGAAAAGTTCCCTCCATGCCGCCTTCTCATATGTTTCACCCTCCTCAACTTTCCCTCCCGGTATACCCCAGGTACCATCTTTTCTTCGCAAAAGAACCAAGAATTCATCGTTCACCCGCACAAAACACCCTGCCGCCTGCTGAATCTTTTTTCCCACATCTCTACTCATGACATTCACCTCTTCAAAAGAACTTTTTCACTTCCACTTACGATCCAAACTTTGAACTTTTCATTTTGAATTTTGCATTTTGTAAAGGCACCACGCCGAAAGAAATCGGCTGTTTTCTATTTCGCCGTTTCGGATGAGGTTTTCGATCTCTTTTTCCGTAAACCAGAAGCTCTCGATCGCACCCTCTTCTTCCGGATCGGGTGGAAGCGACGCCTCTTCGAGATCTTCACCCAAAAAGACAAACATCCTCCCCTTCTGCCGCCGATGATCATAGTAGTAGTCGCCGAGCGCGGTGAGTTTCTTCGCACGATAGCCCGCCTCTTCCATCAGCTCGCGGTTCCCGCCAATATCAACGCTCTCGTCCGGCAAAAGAAGCCCTCCCGGAAATTGATAGAGGTGCTCATCGGTTGGATAGGAATATTCGCGCTGAACGAGAATCTTTCCATCCAGTCGCCGACATACCACCGTTGCCCCATCAACCGAGTGCTTCACATAGAGATAGGTCGAGTGCGTCCCATTCGGGAGCTCGACTTCGTCCTCGAGGAGCGTCACCTTGGGATGCGCGAAAACTTCTTTTGATGAGAGTTTTTTCCACATATACTCCATCTTGACGACTCTTCCCCCACCTGTCAATGTGGGAGGAGAAATTCTTTTCTTAAGGAAAAAAGCTATGAATGCGAGCATCTTCAAAGCCTATGACATCCGAGGCGTGTACGGCAAAGATTTCGATGAAACCGACGCAGAGAAAATCGGGCGAGCGACCGTCGAGGTGTTGAAACTCAAAACGATCGCCCTGGGGCGCGACGCGAGGGAGTCAAGTCCAGTGCTCTTCGACGCCTTTGCGCGAGGCGCGAGAGAGTCCGGCGCCGACGTGATTGACCTGGGGCTCCTTACAACTCCCATGGTCTATTTCGCCTCGTGGCACCTCGACGTCGATGCCGCCGTTTCCATCACCGCCTCCCACAATCCGCCAGAATACAATGGGATGAAAATCGCGATCAAAAACGCGCTCCCCGTCGGCGAAAAAAGCGGGCTTTTTAATATTCGCGACCGCGTGATCGCGAGAGCATTTGAAAATTCCAAAAAAATGGGAACGATTTCGAAACAAGATATCAAGCTCGCCTACTACGAACACTTCTCAAAGTTTGTAAAACTCGGCAACACAAAATTCAAAGTGGCGATCGACTGCGCAAACGCGATGGGTGTCCTCGAGCTTCCGATCTTCAAAATGTTCCCGAACAATATCGAGCTCGTCACAATGTACGTCGACTTGGAGCATCCCTTCTCGGCACATGAGGCGAATCCCCTCAAAACCGAGACCCTCGACGAACTTCGTGCACGAGTCGTCAAGGAAAAAGCCGATCTCGGCATCGCCTTCGACGGCGACGCCGATCGCGTCGGCTTCGTGGATGAGACGGGCGCACTCATACCCATGGATCACATGACTGGCATCATCGCCAAGGAGGTCCTGAAGTCGCATCCGGGCGCGACTATCCTCTCCGACCTCCGCTCCTCGAGAGCGGTCAAAGAAGTGATCAAAGAAGCGGGCGGCATCGTCAAAGAGTGTCAAGTGGGACACGCCAATATCAAACAGCAAATGCGCGATGAAAATGCCGTTTTCGCCGGCGAACTCTCCGGTCACTACTACTTTCTCGAAAATTCCTATGCCGAAGCTGGCTCTCTTGCGGCCATTATGATCCTCTCCGTGATGAGTGAAACGGGACAGACGTCGTCTCAACTCGCCCGCGACCTGAAGCGCTACGCACACTCGGGAGAAATCAACAGTGAAGTGGAGAATAAAGATGTAGTACTGAAAAAATTGGAACAAAAATATTCCGACGGAAAAATCTCGCGTCTCGACGGAGTGAAAATAGATTTCCCCGACTGGTGGTTCAATGTCCGCCCCTCCAATACCGAACCGCTCCTCCGCCTCAATCTCGAAGCCGCCACAGAAAAACTCATGGAAGAAAAACGCGACGAGGTACTCGCCATCATCCAAAGCTCGTAACGTATTTTAACAAAAAACTTCCATATAGAAGTTTTTTGTTAAATCAGAAATTGAGTCCGCGTGAAAAAAGTAGAGACGCAAGATTTTGCGTCTCTCCCGAAAGACACAACGAAAACTATGCAAAAATCTTCCATCCAAAAAATCCTCCTCGCCTCTCCGCGCGGGTTTTGCGCGGGGGTAGCGCGCGCGGTGAAGACCGTCGAAGACACGCTCGATATTTTCGGCGCGCCGGTCTCCATCAAACACGAGATCGTGCACAACAAAACGGTCGTGAAGAATTTGGAAGATCGCGGCGCCGTCACCGTCAACAGCGCCGAAGCGATTCCTGAAAACGCCGTCGTCGTCTTCTCCGCGCATGGTTCCCCTCCCGAGGATTTCGAAATCGCAAAGAAAAAAAACTGCACAATCATCGATGCCACCTGTCCCCTGGTCAACAAGGTCCATCTCGAAATGCACCGCTTCATGAGGGAAGGTTTTTCAGTCGTCTATATCGGTCACAAGGGGCACCCAGAAGGAAGAGGCGTCATCGGCGAAGCGCAACACCACTACAACAAAACCGTTCCAATTGTCGAAAGCGCACCTGACATTGACACACTTTCTTTTGCAGAAAATGCCAAACTCGCTTACCTCACACAAACAACTTTGAGTGTGACCGAAACCGAAGACATCATCCGCGCACTCCGAGAAAAATATCCGCGCATCGAGGCACCCCCCGGCAAAGACATCTGTTACGCGACCACCAATCGTCAGAAAGCCGTCGCCGAAATCGCCCAACGTTCCGATATCGTCCTCATCGTCGGCTCGAAAAATTCTTCCAACTCCACCCGCCTCGCCGAAACGGCGCGCGCCGAAGGAAAGCCCGCCTTCCTCATTGATAGCGCAGACGACATCGATCCCACATGGCTCGAGAACATCGCGATCGTCGGCGTAAGCGCGGGCGCGAGCGCCCCCGAGTCCCGCGTCCAAGAAGTCGCCAAGTATTTCAAACATCTCGGCGCCACCGCCGAAGAATTCACGACCGTCACAGAAATCACCCACTTCACCGAACCGAGAGAGCTCGCTACTATCAAAAGTAAACGATTTGGGAACGCATTATGAAAGAATCCACCAAGAAAAAAACAATAGTTCTCAAAATCGGCGGAAGCGTTATCACTCAAAAACACCGAAAAGGCGTCTTTATAAGACGATCGCTTCTTGTTCGTATCGGCAATGAAATTCGGGAAACACTCGCAAAAAATCCCGAATGGCGAATCATCATCATCCATGGCGCCGGCGCGGGAGGACATCAGCTTGCCAAAAAATATCACCTCTCCGAGGGATTGAGAAACGATGCGAAACGATGGCGCGGCGCTTTTTTGACTCGACAAGAAAACCAATCCCTGAATTTGGAAATTTTCAAAATACTCGCCGATACTGGTCTTCGTATCGTTCCAGTCCACACCGCTTCCATCATCGTGCAAAAAAACAAGCACATTGATTCCTGCGCTTTTGAATCTCTCGA
>JAYRSG010000089.1:0-4734 GCA_041920175.1 Candidatus Moraniibacteriota bacterium
GGAACCTGGAGTCCCGCCTCCGCGGGAATGACGGGTAGGGAAAGCGTTTTTTAGAAATGGTATCAGGGCAATCAAGAAAATCATGCAAATCAAGGTTCAGATAATGACTCCTCCCCCGACGCATTCTTCTCCGTCATACAAGACCGCGAATTGTCCCGGCGCGATGCCGGCTTCTCGGCGATCGAGCTTCACGCGCCAGGCGCCGTTTGGAAGTGCGCGAATGCGACACGGGATACGCGTCTCGCCGTGCCTGATCTTTACTTCGAAGTTTCTTTTTCTTGAAGCGATGCCGGAAATCCAATTCATATTCTCCATAATGAAGCCGTCTCGCGATCCTTCGGCGCCGCGCCACGCGTTCGAGACAAAGACGATATTCTTCGCCATATCTTTCGCAACGACAAACCACGGACCGCCCGAGAGTTTGATACCTTTCCGTTGACCGATCGTGAAATACCAAAAGCCGTCGTGCTCGCCTACCTTTTTGCCGGTTTCATATTCTAGTATGTCACCGGTTTTCTTTCCGAGATAGTGTTCAAGAAACGCGTCGAAGCGGACTTTCCCGAGAAAGCAAATTCCTTGGCTATCCTTCCGACTCGCCGTGGGCAAACAAAATTCTCGCGCAAGCTCTCGCACTTTTTCTTTCTTGTATTCGCCAATCGGAAACATTGCGCGAGAAATTTGAGATTGCGAAAGTTGCGAGAGAAAATATGTCTGATCTTTCACCCGGTCGGACGAACACAGAAGTTTCGTCCTTCCCCGAACGCGCTTCGTCCGCGCGTAGTGCCCGGTCGCGATTCCATCGAAACCCTGTCGTGAAATATATTCCCAAAACGCGCCGAATTTGATGCGCGCATTGCAAAGCATATCCGGATTCGGCGTCCGCCCACTCTTCACTTCGCAAAGCACATACGAAACGATTTTTTCCCAATACTCTTTCTGAAACGGCACGACGGAAAGCGGTACTTCGAGAATCTCACACACAGAACGCGCATATTTCAAATCCTCTTCCCAAGGACACTTACCCAGGAACGATACTTCCTCTTCGAGCCAAATTTTGAGATAGAACGCTTTGGCCTCGTACCCGGCGTTTTTCAAGATCGCCAAAGAAACGGAGCTGTCCACCCCGCCCGAAAGAAGCATCGCGATGCTTGGTTTTCTCGTTTTTTCCATCAGGACACTCTAGCTCTTTTCTCACCTTCGCACAAGAAAAACTCCCCGATCATCCGGGGAGTTTAAGCAGAGATAAAGAAATTGGCATTATACCAACTTACCCTAAAGACTTCTATCATGCACGCCAAGATTGCAAAAAGTAATTTTTTGAACGTCGGATCAGCATTCGTGAAACGTGTGAAAAAAATTGCTTTTTGCAATCTTGGCAACTCTCGAGGGAGCAAAGATTAGGTTAATTTGGTATTACTCTCCTTCGGCTTCGGAATCATCATCGGTCGAGGAAAAAGCGGTCTTGAGGTCCGCGCGCGCGTCTTCCATTGCCGCTTTAAACGCGGCATGCGCCGATTCAAAAGCCGCTTTCTTCGTCACGGCGAGCGCTCGCACTTTTTCTCCCACATTTTCCGCCGCCTGCCGATCATCCTCAATATTCGCTCTTGCCGACTTCAAACTCGATTGGAGTGCGGTACGCACCGTCTCCGGATCGGCGCCCGACTCGCAACTCGTCTTTGTCGCCGAAAACGCTGCCGCTGCTGCTTCTTTGAATTCGGCGATACTGGTGTCCATCGTATTTTTCCGCGCCCCGATTGCCGCATCGACACCCGACCGAAATGCCGAAATAGCATCATCAACGGCCTTTTTGCGAGCTGACACCGCCTCTTCAACCGCCGACTGAAACGCCGTTACCGCCGATTGTTTTTCAGTGTCACTTCCGGCTCTCTCCAAGAGCTTCGCATACATTTCTTCCCGTTTGGCGTCGCGTTCGCTTCGTTTCGCCTCGAGCGTCGCGTCGCGACTTTCTCGTTTTTCTTCAAAAATATTCGTTCGCTTCTCTTTTCGATCAAGGAGTTTTTGAAATCGTTCCTCGAGTCGTTCTTCAAGTTTGGAACTTCGCTCGGCGAGATTCGCGCAGAGTTTTTCCCGGCGGGCATCCTTCCGCTCCTCCATCATCGCTTGCGTTCGCTCCGAATTCGCTTCAACCTGCGCCTTTCTTTCCAGCGCGCGATCCCTCGCCTCGAGCCACAACATTTTTTGATCGTTTGTTGCACCGGTCTCTCCGAGATTCTCGTCGGCTTTCACCGAAAAAACAGAGCCAAAAGAAACGGCAACGGTCAAGGAAACAAAACCAGCGAAGAAAAGTTTAGAGTGATTGTTCGTCATAGGTGTTGGTTATATCGTCAATGGTTTGCACGCTCTCCTCGGCCGCCTGAGTTTCTCCGATTTCTTCCCCGTCGAGCGCGGAGAAATCCGCGTCATTCAAAAGCACGTCATCCACAACGCTATCCGGCGTCTCGGGCGTCGCTTGTTTCACATTCGTCGTCCGCGTTGGAGAAGCGTTCTTCGCCGAAGGCGGGACCGGCGACATCACCCGGGGTGGAACAAATTCAACCCCGGCGCTCCTCTCGGAGAACTGCCGGTAGAGAATGACAAAGGCGATAACAACGAGCGCAATCCACACTATCGCCATGATTTTTTGTTTTTTTGTCATAAAAAAATGATGAATAAAAAGTGCGACCACGAAAAACAGTATACCATAAAAAAAGAAAAGGCGGTTCCCGAGCATTTTGCCGAGGAACCGCCGCAACGTACCAATCAATCACCCCTCTCATGAGCAAGCCCTCGTCTTCGATCCCTTCTTCTCGAAAAGTGATCGAAATATCGGATAAATCTCCGACACCTCCCGCGCCGTCCGCATGGCAAACATTTCCGAATGTGCTTTCTGTATCATTTCATAACGTTCCCAGAGCATTTGATGACGAATCGGAAGCACCTCAAGGTACGCATAGTACCGAAGAATTGGGAGGAGCTCTTCAAGAAGAATTTTCTCGCATATCGGAACATCACTCGCAAAGTCATCTCCATCCGAAGCTTGCGCGCCGTAGATATTCCACTTCGACACGGGATATCGTTTTTTAACGATATCCGCCATAAGCCGAAGCGCCGTCGACACGACCGTGCCGCCCGTCTCCTTTCCATGAAAAAACTCTTGTTCATCAACTTCCTTTGCCGTTGTGTGGTGCCGGATAAAGACAATCTCCACCTTCTCATAATACTTCTTCAAAAAAAGATAGAGAAGCAGAAAGAATCGTTTCGCAAGATCTTTCTCTTTCTCGCCCATCGATCCCGACACATCCATAATGGGAAACATCACCGCCTGCACCGCGGGTTCCGGTACAAGCACGCGATTCCGATACCGAATGTCAACACTCGGTTCGATAAAGCTCGGCGAAGCCCTCGCTCGAATGGATTCGATTTGTTGAAGGATGAAACGAATCCGCTCTTCCTCTTCACTCACGCCTTGCTCGATAAAAAGCCGCCATTCATCTTCAAGTTTTTCAAGTTCCCTTTTCCGAGCCCCGAGAATCGCGAATTTTCTCCCCAGCGCGAAACGAAATGTCCGTCGATAATCAATATTGTTCGGCGACCCCTCGGAAGTGAATCCCGCTCGAACCAGCTTCAGATCGACAGCAACCGCATGATCTTTCTTCACAAGATTCGGTAATTCCAAACCGTCGAAAAAAAGTTTGTTGAATTCCTCCTTGGAGAACGTGAACACGAACTCGTCCTCGCCCTCACCGCTGTTTGACGCCGATCCGCTTCCCGATCCGCCGCTTCCATTTCCTCCGGGCGGACGAGGAATGGTATCCCCTTGAATAAACTCTCTGTTCCCGGGATGAACTATTTCCCATTTCCCCTTCCTCGCATGTTGAAACGTCGGCTCCGAGAGATCGCGCGCCGGAATGCTCACCTTCCCCTTGTCGACATCGGCAATCGTCCCGTCGCTCATTGTTTTTTCCAGGGACTTCCGTATTTGATCCTTTAATCGCCTCTTCAATTTCTCCCGATTGGGAGTGCTTTTTCCCTTCCCGTCCAAACGACGATCAACAAAAGTATCCATCTCGCACCTCCGCTTTCATTTCCCGAATTGTTAAAAAAACTCCCCGTCGCTCCTCGCGACCGGGTTTCCGCACTTTCCTTTTCCTTGCCACTCTGCGAATCTTTGGGCTACCCGGCCACATTTGAACGATCTCGCTTCAGAAGAAGCGCGACCATGACAACCGCCGAAAACATGAGTCCTCGGTTTCGCATGACTCTTTTATAGTACATTCCTCAAAATTCCGCAAGCCTTAGGCATCGTCGCACAATAACCTGCACACCTTTGCTGTCAATTTGAAGATAGTATGAGAAATTTGTTACATGAAACCGATTAACTTGTTTTGCGACAGTGCTTTATCGTCTTCGGCGTCCCCTCGACGAATGAGAAAAGGCTCTCGAAAAAGGTCGGGTATCGGACATATCCCGAATTTCCACCTCGGAATGATCAACAAAGGTGAGCGCATAGCCGATATTCGCACCGCGACCGGTTCGACCGATGCGATGAATGTAGTCTTCGTAGGTCATCGGGAGATCGTAATTGATGACATGCGTGATGCCGTCGATATCGAGCCCGCGCGCCGCGACATCCGTCGCCACCAAGACGCGCAATTGATTCTCGCGGAAACGCGTAAGCGATCGCTCACGCTGTCCCTGTGAGAGATCGCCGTGAATGGCGCCCGCTTTAAATCC
>JAYRSG010000090.1:0-3341 GCA_041920175.1 Candidatus Moraniibacteriota bacterium
CCGCGGGGCGTGAAAGCGAAGATATGATTTTTGAAAAAATCGATCTTGATACCCTCGAGAAATTCTTGATTGTCTTGACCGATTTCCTTTTGCCATTCTTGGAGCTGTTTGACCCAAGCAAGTTCTTTGGGCGGTTCAGTTTCATGTCGTCGGAAGAAAAGTTTTCGCCAGCCGATGCCGCGTTCTTTTTCGGCATACGCCCAATGGGCGGCAATACCAAGTTCGGCTTCGTCATGCATTTTTTGTGTTCGAATTTGAATTTCGATGATGCGTCCCTCGGGTCCGAAGACGGTGGTGTGAAGGGATTGGTAGTTGTTTGGTTTCGGGAGGGAAATGTAGTCTTTGATGCGACCGACCATCGGGCGGTAGCGCTTGTGAACTGCGCCGAAGGCTTCATAACAATCGGCGACGGTGGGGACGATGATGCGAACGGCCACCAGATCATAAACGCGCTTGATATCCATATCGTGTCGCTTCAGTTTTTGATACAAACGATAGAGGCGTTTGGCGCGTCCCTCGATGTGAGTGATGCGAATGCCCTCTTTGGAGAGATTGTCCCGGATGGCGGCGACGCATCGGTCGAGATAGGAATCGCTCTCGCGCATATATTCTTTGACGATGGCCAACGTTTTCTCATGCGCTTCGGGATCCAGATATTTGAAGGCGAGGTCTTCGAGTTCGCCCTTCACTTCGCCGATACCGAGACGGTTCGCGATGGGAGCGTATATTTCCATGGTTTCGCGGGCGATGCGAATTTGTTTTTCCGGCGGGAGATAGTCGAGGGTGCGCATGTTGTGGAGGCGATCGGCGAGTTTTACGATGACGACTCGAATATCTTCCGCCATGGCGAGAAACATTTTTCGAAGATTTTCGAGATAGTATTCTTCTCGCGATCCGCGAAGGCGAATTTTGCCGAGTTTGGTGACGCCATCGACGAGTCGGGCAACTTCATCTCCGAATTGCTCGCGAATTTTTTCGAGCGAGACAGCGGTGTCTTCGGGAACATCATGGAGGAGTCCTGCCGCGATGGTACGGGATTCCATGCCAAGCTCGGCGAGTATTTTTCCGACTGAAAGCGAATGTTCAAAATAGCGCTCGCCGGATTTTCGTTTCTGTTCTCGATGCGCTTCTTCCGCAAGGGTTGCGGCGGCCGAGATGAAACGACGGCCCTCGCTTGAGGGCGGGAATTTGCAAGATTTGAAGAGATCGTCGATGGTCATAGTTGCACATTGAGAAGGCATCTTCCTTTTCGTATTATATCTTTAGCTGAAAGAAAAAAGAAGCCCTGCGAAAGGCCTCTTGAAAGAGAAAAATTCTTTGTTCTTTTTATGCCGGTTTTTCTTCGAGACAGAGCAATCTTTTGAAAGCTGTGACTTTTTCCGGATATTTTTCGCAAAACTTTCTCGAAAGATAGGATCCGCCGATCAAGCCTGCGATGCAGGCGGTCATCATGACGATGAAGTAAGAGAAAAGAGATCCTGAACGATTGTCGGTGAAACCGGGGAGGAAATTCATGCTTATGATGAGTGACACGAAAAAGACGATGATAACGAATAAAAATTCAAGGAACCCGATTACGACCGTTCCCGCTATTTGCCGCGCCGATCGGGGCGTTTCGTCCTGAACGGGAACATGGATGGATGTTTCTTGTCGAGATCGCTCGATATTCAATCGCACCTGTTCTTCGGAGAGGGCGGTACCGCAACTGCGACAGAAGGCGATTTCCTTGGAAATATTCTCTCCGCAGTTCTGACAGAATGCGGATGAATGAATGAACTTCATAAGTTTTTGAAAAATTCCAAAAGACAATTTCATTATACACCAAAGAAGTAAAAAGCGGGAAAGGTTTATTTTGAAAAAGTCAAGAGCGATGTTGACGTCTGTGACGAGGGTGATAGAGTGAATTTGTTGCAAATAGGCGGTTTCTTTCGTCAAATATGAGAAAACTTTTTTTTGGAATAATTTTTTTGAGCGCGACGCTTCTTTTTGGCGCGTTCTTTGTGTTTTTTTCGAAATCGGAAGCGGTGAATATTATGGAATCGGCGGGGGTGGCAGTTTCCTCTTCGTCTTCGGAATACTCAAGGAGTGTTTCCCCGAATGAGAATGACACGGAAGAAAGATTTTTGAAAATTCTCTTTGCTGGGGATATGATGTTTGATCGGTATATTCGTACGCAGTCGGACACAATCGGGAAGCGCGAAGTGTTTGCCGGGGTTTCCAGAGAACTCACGGCGGCAGACGTGGTCGTCGCCAACCTCGAGGGACCGATTACGTCGCAACTTTCGAAGAGTGTCGGATCGGCAGTGGGTGAGTCTCGACACTTTCTCTTTACTTTCGATCCCGAATGGGCGGAGGTTCTCTTTGATGCAAATATCCGCGTCGTAAATATCGGGAACAATCACATTTTGAATTTCGGTGAAACGGGACTCGTCGAGACGCGGAATTTTCTCCGCGATGCGAGGGTCAAATTTTTCGGTGATCCGCTCGATGAATCGTTTCGGTCGTATACCATTGAAGTGAAGGGCAGGAAAATCGGTTTCGTGAATTTCAATCAGTTTTACAAGGAAGGAGAGTCGCGCGCGCTTCTTGATATTGCGCGTCTCCGTTCGAACGTCGATGTACTCTTCGTTTACACGCACTGGGGCGCTGAATATGTCCCGGCGACATCCGAGGAGAAACGCCTGGCGCATCTCTTTATCGATCGCGGCACCGACGCCGTCATCGGCTCGCACCCGCATGTTGTCCAAGAAAAGGAAGTTTATCGAGGGAAGACTATATATTATTCTCTCGGTAATTTTGTCTTCGATCAGTACTTCCGTCCCGAGACAAAGAGCGGCCTTATGGTTGAGGCGACGATCGCTTCCGATAAGACACTCTCATTTCGAGACATTCCGATCATGATTTCTTCGGACGGAAGGACGAAAATTTCGGGGAATTGAGATGCTACTCTTTCCTCGCCGTTTTCACTTTAACAAAACACTTTCATATGGAAGTGTTTTGTTAAATCGGTTGCGAGATTTGGGGATATCGGGGGGGGGTGGCGAATATTGAAGGTGTGTTCTTGATTGAAGCGTGGATTAAGTTTCAAAAAAAGTAGCGAGCTCACGCGATCGCGCATGCTCGCTACTTTTCAAATTTTGCAAGAAGTGGTTCTTTACTTCTTCTCTTTGCCGAGCACGTGCGGGTTGTGATTGGGGCACGTGCGGTCGCTGCAACGCTCGGGGATTGTTTTGGTGCCGAGCATCTGTAGGGCGCCGCAGGGTTTGCCGTCTCGTTTGAATTCGCAAATTCTCCCGGTGGGGCGAGCCTTGATCGAGTGTTTGCAGTCGGGATAGTTGGAA
>JAYRSG010000091.1:0-3017 GCA_041920175.1 Candidatus Moraniibacteriota bacterium
GCTGCGGCACCAGCCCGGCCAGTCGATGGCGCCGGCGAAGGTGCGTTTCTTGCCGACTTCCAGGAAGATATCGATTGTCTGCATTCATCATTCCTTGTCGCCCCGGCTCAAGTTGAACCGGCGACTTTTCGCAGCGCCTCGCCGAGCGCCACCGGAACCTTTTCGCGATCGGCGACGATTACCAATCGATCTACGGTTGGCGTCAGGCGGATATCCGAAACATCCTCCACTTCGAGAAAGACTATCCCGAAGCAACGATTGTCACGCTCGACCAAAACTACCGCTCGACCCAGACCATTCTCGACGCGGCCGGCGCCGTCATCGCCCAAAACCCCCATCAGCGCCACAAAAAACTCTGGACGGCACAGACGGGCGGCGAGCCCCTCACCGTCTTCGAAGCGGAAGATGAACAAGAAGAGTCCGCCTACGTCGTCCACACGATTCGCTCGCTCGCGACCACAAAGAAACGCCCCTTCTCCGATTTCGCCGTCCTCTACCGCACCAATGCCCAGTCCCGTGCCCTCGAAGAAGCCTGCCTCAAACACTCTCTTCCGTATCAAATCGTCGGGGGCCTCAAATTCTATCAACGCAAAGAAATCAAAGACGCCGTTTCCTACCTCCGTCTCGTCGTAAATAATTGGGACACCCTCTCCCTCGCCCGGATTGTAAACGAACCCGCGCGCGGCATCGGCAAGAAAAGTCTCGTTTCATGGCTTGATACCGCAAAAAGTGCGAACACTGACCCCGTCACCCTCGCGCGCGAAGATGACGGAAAAAGGCTTTCCGTAGCCCTATCCAAGCAAAAAGCCGCCGCGCGCTTCGCTGAGATAATTCATACATTCTCCAAAAAACTCCCCGAAGAAGGCTCGCTCTCCACGTTTCTCCGAGAACTCCTGGAAACGGTCGGATACCTGAAATCGCTCGAAGACGGCACCGATGAAGGAAAAACCCGCCTCGAGAACGTGCAAGAACTTTTCTCCGTCACCACCAAATACGACGCGATTCCCCTCGAACAAGCCGCAACCCTCTTCCTCGAAGAAATATCCCTCGTCTCCGACACCGACTCGCTCGACGAGAAGAAAGACGTCGTTCGCCTGATGACCCTCCATAGCGCGAAGGGCCTCGAATTCCCCTTTGTTTTCATCGTGGGACTTGAAGAGGGGATTTTCCCGCATTCGAGAAGCGCGCTCTCGCCCGCCGAACTCGAAGAAGAACGTCGCCTCATGTATGTGGGCTTGACGCGCGCCAAAGAGAAAGCGTGGCTCATCTCGGCGGAAACACGTATGATCTACGGTTCGACACAAATGAACGCCCCATCACGGTTCATTTCCGAAATCCCCGAACACCTCTTGGAGACGGAAGAACGAAAAAAGGGTCGAGCGGCGAGCGAATTCGCCGACGATTTCCCGAGAAGCTCCCTGAAAAATCAAGGCGACCAAAAAGAGAAAAAGGGATCTCTGTATGCAAGACGGAAGAAGCTCTCTTCCGACACCTTCCGCCCGGGTGATTCCGTCACGCACCCCACCTTCGGAAACGGCGTCGTCATCAAAGTCGAGGGAACCCTCGCAACAATAGCCTTCCGCACCAAGGGCGTGAAAAAACTCGCTTTGGGGATAGCGCCTTTGGAGAGAATGTAGAATGGGGAATGGGGAATTTTGAATGGGGAATGCGGAATGCCTGTCTGCCCGCCTCGCGGTATTTTAAATCCTTCATTCCTCATTCTTCATTCCCTATTCTTCCCTGATTTCCCGTGAAATTTCTCGTGCACGTCACGGAGACCTGTATCGGTGACATGCGTGTAAATCTGCGTCGTCGTGATGGAGGCGTGCCCCAAGAGCGCTTGAACACTTCGAATATCGGCGCCATTCCGGAGGAGATCGGTCGCGAAACTGTGCCGGAGCGTATGCGGATGAACGGATTTGGCAATGCCCGCTTTGGTCGCGAGACGCGCGACAATCCGCTCGACCGTCCGGACGGTAATCCGAAGATCGTCTTTCTCATTTTTCCGCGCGAATCCTTTCGAAGCGGAAACGAAGAGCGCCGGATCAATATCTTTCCGCGATTCAAGATAGGTGGAAAGCGCCGCGCGCGCCCGATCGGAGACGAACACCATCCGCACCTTTCCGCCTTTTCCCCGCACGCTGAATTCGCCCGTTTCGAGATTAACCGACTCGCGATCAAGCGCGACGAGCTCCGAAACGCGGAGTCCCGATGAGAAGAGGATTTCGAGGAGCGCGCGATCGCGTTTTGCCGTTTCACTCTTCCCCTCAGCTACAGCGAAGAGCCGCTCCAGTTCTTCCGATTCCAAAAAGTCCACCTGGCGCTCGGGAACCTTCGCCGTCTCGACCCGTTCCGGAAGCGCCGAAGCGATATCCTCTTTGGCGAGGTATCGGAGAAACCCTTTAAGGACGATAATGTGATAATTTTGGGTCGTTTTCTTGAGTTCGTCGCCGCGGACAGTTTGCTTTCGGTTCAAAAAAAGACGGTATTTCCGAATCGTGTCAAGCGTAATGTCTTTCGGACTCTGAATATGCCCCCAAGAGAAAAAACTTCTCAAAACGCGATCGTAACTCTCGACCGTTTTGGGCGAACGACCGCGTTCGATTTCCACATATTCGAGAAATTTCACGAGGAGAGGCGCAATATCGGTCATAGAGAAAAGTAAAAGGAAAAATCCGCGTTCTTGGGCTTATTATACCACACCTTTCCCTCTTAAATTTTGGCTCAAGAAAAGCATAGTTGACAAAAACTATCCAAGCAATGTTGACAGACCCGTTTACCTCGCCTATACTCAATCTTGCGTAAAAATCTTAGGTTTCGTCGCTCGATGGACCGCCCAAGTTTTCTTCCGGCGCTCCTAGACCGCGAAGCAATCGAAAGGACTCGCGTATCTCTTCGCGCATTTTCGGGGGGTTATTTCGTTTTTTCCGACGAGTAAAAACGCTCGCTCGGAAGAGCCATACCGGGATTCACCGCTTCCAGAGAAAGTGTGTTGTTTCCTTTAAACAACACAAAAC
>JAYRSG010000092.1:0-6434 GCA_041920175.1 Candidatus Moraniibacteriota bacterium
TGGGGAAACGTTATGGATTATGAGGGGAGGATAGCATATTTTCGAGTTTTAAGGTAAGTGAGTATATTCTCCAAACTTTTGCAGAAATCCGCGAAATTCTGATCGTGATACTCCCCTTTCTTTTCCGAATCAAATCGATATATGCCATGTTCGTCGATAAACTTGGTATCGGTCGAATGAATGGCGCCGTCGGGATGGGCGATTTCTTTGGCGACGGTCGATTTGCCGCTTCCCGGGACGCCGCGCATGATGTAGACGATCTTTTTTCCCGCCAGTTCGGGGTCGGTCAGTTGTTCGTAACGTACCCCGGACATTACTTTTTGGAGGTCGCTCATGCGTTCGTAGGCTTCTTGCTCGCTGGGTATTTGTTCCATCATACGGTTCACAAAATTCTCTGAATTTCTTCTTTACCACCCTATCACAATTTCTTCGAATTCGGAATTTTTTTGTTTGGTATAACTTGTCTTACGCACCAACCCTCTCTCTCGTCATTCCCGAGAAATCGGGAATCCAGTCACCACTTACTGAACATAACGTCTCTACGAACAAAGTCTGTAATATGCCTTCTGAAGGCTGGTGGAACCTGGATACCTCCCGCCTGGGCGGGACGGGTATGACGAGTAAAGTCTTTTAGGTCTCATTTCAATGAGTGTGTAGGTGAGTGAATGAGAAAGAAGCTGGGGTAAAAGATTTCCAAGTATTCCGAAAATCGTTTTTCTTCATATAATTCTTCTGTTATATGATGAAATATTCACATATTGTCATATAGTAAAAGGGTTTTGTTGCAAAATCCGTGTCAGGAGAGTGTCTCGCGGGTTGAATTTTCCCGAATTTGATTCCTTCGGGGCTCTGCTTTTCCCTTCAAGGCGTGCCGCTCTGCTCCGCGTCCGCTTTTTTGATGAGCGCGCGGAGGAGGGCGTTGACGTCGATTTTCTTGGAGTGATCTTGCATAAAGCGGAACATCGAGAGAATAAGCTTTTGGATCTCGGAATTTCGCACCTCGATGATGATCTCTTCGCGCATCGCGATGAGGTAGAGCGATTCTTGACGTTCGAGAGTCATTTCCTGTAGTATTACGGTGTAATACACTTTCTCTTATTTATGACGACTCCTCTTGCAAAAATGTTGAATGTGCGAATTCCGAAGTCTCTTGGGTTGAAACTTGAGGCGGTGGCGCGGGCGACCGATCGCACGAAGAGTTTTGTCGCCGTGAAAGCGCTTGAGCAATATCTCGAGACCGAATCATGGCAGATTCGCGATATTCAGGAAGGAATCCGAGAAGCGGATGCGAAACATTTTGCAACACCAAAAGAAGTTGAAGCTGTCTTTTCGAAATATGGCGCTTAAATGGACCGAAACTGCGCTTCGAACGCTTGAAAGTATTGCCGAATATATCGCGCGCGACAATCCGGAGCGCGCGACTCTTTTTGTGAGGGAATTGCGCGCCGGTGTTGATACGCTCGAGGTATTTCCCAGAAAGGGACACGCGGGTCGAGTGCACGGTACGAGAGAGCTGGTTCTCCACAAAAACTACCGTGTCATCTATCGCGTTCGTGGTGATGATGTGGAAATCCTCCGCATTCATCACGCATCGAGAAGTGTTTCTTTGGTTTTTTCAGAACCCGAACTGTAGATACAAAAGAATTGCATTTCCAGTTCCAATTCTTCTTTTTTTGGAGTGATCAAAAGGCTCCGACGGGAAACAAAAAACACCCTTTCGGGTTTCTTTTCTTTTTACGAAAACTTTTTTCTTTGCCGGCAAACCAAAAAAAGTTGGGTGCCGGGCGTCTAACGCCCGATTATAATTGTATAAGTGGCGGACGCCCGGCTATGCGCCAACGCGTGCCGAGGGTATTTTGCTACGGGTGAAGAAGCAAGAATACTCCATACAGTTTCGCGTGTTTTGTGCGCATGATTTGTAGCATTCTTCCGAATGAATGCCGCCCGGACCGTTCCTTGGCATATAGCCTAATTTGTGGAATTTGTTAATTCCTTTTTGAAAGAACAATTTTTTTGCTTTTTCTTTTTGTTTTATGCCTTTATTTTTTGTTCGGCAGAAAACTTTTGTTTTTGTTTTTTGGTTCTCCTCCTCGGAAAGAGGAGAGCCCCCCGATGTTTCGGGGGGAGGAACAGTAGGGGGGTTCCAATCGCAAATAGGGGGAAATTGCGATTGGAACCCCGCTACCATTCGAAGAAGGAGGAATTACGGCCGGGAAAATCGTGGAATTTTTTAAGGAACTTTTTGTATTCGAGAACAATTCCAGTATAGCAGGAAACGAGTGATGGGTCAACGCGAAGGAGTCGGTACGCGAGGAGGGCTTTTCAAGGCAATGTCGCACGAAATACTTTCGAAATCCTTTCAGTTGTTTTTGGAATTTTTTTTGAAGAGAAAAAAAGAAATTTCTTTTTTTATGGCTTTTCTTCCATAAAACATGGAAGCCTCTCCTTGTTTTCTTTTTATTCTTCTTTGCCGAGAATTGTATCAATCACGGCTCGCGTCGAATCTTTGCTGGTTCCGACAATGAGTGTGCTCCGTATGACGCCATAGTCGAGGGAGAGCGGCGTTTCCGATTGGAAGTTGAGGTAGCGGATGGCGACGCCGCGATAGATGCCGTCTCCGAACGCGGACTCCACTTTTTCGAGCGGCGCTTCGGCTTCGGTCAGGAAGAGATTCTTGAGGCTGACGGGGAGGGATTTTTCGGAAGCGGAAATGAACGTGTTCACATTGTCGGCGTGTTTGATATTGACGGAGAGAACGAGCCGCGGGGCGCCTCTGTCGAGGAAAATCCAGAGGGAGAAATCGTTGTCGAGGCTGTTCAAGAGATCGGCGGAGAGGCCGAGGTTAAAAACGGAGGCAAATATGAAAAACGCGATCGGCGTATTCGTTTTGTCGACGACCGAAAAGCGTATCGGACTTTCTATGCCGACCGCACTCATATCCTTGGCGTTTTTCAGGAGCTTTTCTCGGAGCGTCGAGACACTTTCGGTTTCGACGTCAATGAGGAATGTGTTTGAATGAGCGGTTGAAAACGGAAGATTTTCTTTTGGTTCCGGTTCGACGCGGAGCTCTTCCGCTTTCGGATTGCTTGCGATATCGGGAAGTGCGGGAAGAGAGATTTTGGGAAAAGTCATTTCTTGAAAGCGGGTTTTCCGGAAGAAAAACGCGCCGCCGCCGAGCGCGGCTAGGATGATGATGAGCGCGAAATAGTGTTTCCATCCCCATCGCTCTTTGAGAATGATATTGTCGGGAAGGGGTTTTTTGTCGAGGGTCGCTTTTCGGATCGATACTTTCTTGGGAAGTGTTTTTGATGCGAGAGGTTTTGCGTCAAATGTTTTCTTTTTCAGGCTTCTCATCGGCCACACTCCCGTTCGGAGCGACTCCTGTTTTTTCTCGAGTTGTTTCAATTTTTCTTCGGGGGGAGTGAATTCCGTTTCATCTTCTTTTGGCGGAAGCGGTGAAAGTGGTATTTGCTGGGGAGTTTTTTGGGCGAATGTTTCGGTTGAAGATGGCGGGGTTGGCGGAGCGATCGGCAATTCCGCTTGTTGAAGCTTTAAATCGGATTCTTCTATTTCTCTCCCCTCTTTGGAAAGAGTGACTTTTTCTTTTGTTTCTTCGGGAAGAAGCGTCTCCTTGATGTCTTCTTTTGGAAGTGGCACATCGGAAATGACCGGCGTTTCGGGAACGACCGGTTCCGATTGGAAAAACGGACTGTCTGAAGAGAATTTCTTTTCTTTTTCGGCGCTTGTCTTTTCTTTCGGCGCTCCCGGTTCTTCGAAGGGCTCATCCACTTGTATGCGTCCGTTTTTGGCTATTTCCTCAAGATCGTGGCGCATGGTGCGTATTTTGGCGTCAACCATGTCATGGACGGCATTCGACGTCGGTTTTTTTTTCGAAAAAAATCCCATATGACTTTGTTTTGATTGGACCGTGCTTCTCCGAAAGAAAAAAGAAGAGAGGCGAATATCCGCCTCTCATTCTATCATAATTTTCTCCAAGATACTATTCCTTTTCTTGCAAAGTGATTCGTTCTTGTTCGGACGTTTTTCCAAGCGCCGCTTTTCGGGAGAGGTTGATGCGACCCTGATCGTCGATATTTTTGACAATGACGGGGATCATATCGCCTACATGAACCACGTCTTCTACGCGTTCGACGCGATGATCGGCGAGTTCGGAAATATGAACGAGTCCTTCTTGATTGGGGAGTACTTCGACGAAGGCGCCGAAATTCATGAGGCGAGTGACGCGTCCCTGGAAAAGTTCACCCGGCCTTACTTCACGCGTCAAATTTTGAATCCACTCGACTGCTTTTTTGGAACTCACCTCATCGGGCGAGGTGACGAAGACCGATCCATCGTCTTCAATATCAATTTCAACGCCGGTTTCATCGATGATGCGATTGATCATTTTGCCACCTGGTCCGATCACGTCGCGAATTTTTTCCGGATTGATGTGGAGGACGATAATACGCGGCGCATACGGTGAGAGGTTCGAGCGCGATGCGGGCAGGGTTTTGAGCATTTTTTCGAGAATTTCGGCGCGATTCCCTTTTGCTTGCATGAGGACGGCTTCGAGCATGGGAAGGGTAACGCCATCGACTTTCACGTCCATCTGAACCGCCGTGAGTCCTTTGGCGGTCCCCGCTGCCTTGAAGTCCATGTCGCCGTAGTGATCTTCGAGCCCTTGAATATCGGTCAATACTTTGTAGTTTTTCTCATCACCAACAATAATACCCATTGCGATACCCGAAACCGGCGCGGAAATGGGGACGCCCGCATCCATCAAGGCGAGCGTTGATCCGCAGGTTGACGCCATGGAGGAGGAGCCGTTCGATGAGAGAATTTCGGAAACGAGGAGGATGGTATAGGGAAAATCTTCTTTGGAGGGAAGCACTGGGACGAGCGCCTTTTCGGCGAGCGCGCCATGCCCTACTTCGCGCCGTCCCGGTCCTCGCATCGGCTTTACCTCGGCGACCGAATAGGGCGGAAAGTTGTAGTGGTGAATATAACGCTTCTTCATATCAACCTCCATGGTGTCGATAACTTGCTCATCGCCGGGAGAGCCGAGGGTGGCGACGGTCAATGCCTGTGTTTCGCCGCGCGTGAAGAGTCCGGTGCCGTGGGTTCGCGGCAATATGCCGACCTGGCACGTAATAGAGCGAATCTCAGTAAGAGTACGCCCATCGGGGCGCTTCTCATGCTTCAAAATATTCTCGTGCACGATTTCATCGGAGAGTTCCTCGAACACCTGCTCGGTTACTTCGCGAATTTTGGGGATGTTTCCGTAGGTTTCGGCAACCTTTGTATCAACATACTCGCGGATTTCCCGAAGCTTGTCATAGGTTTCTTTCTTTCCCTTGAGGTAGAGCGCTTGCGCCAAACCTTTTTCTTCAAACCAGCTCCGGATATCCGCTTCGACTTCCTTGGGCGCTTCGAGGAGTGTCGGCACGAGCTTTTCTTTGCCGACTTCTTTTTGAATGGTTCCGACAAAGTCGGCGATTTTCTTGACCGCCTCGAACCCAAACGCAAATGCCTTCATCATCACTGCTTCCGACACTTCTTTGGCGGCGACTTCCATCATGTTCACCTTGTCGCTCGTCCCGGCAATGAGGAGGTCGAACTCGCTCTCGGTTCGCTCGCCATTCACAGGATTCAAGATGAAATTCTCCCCGATTTTCCCCACACGGACGGCGCCAATCGGACCATTCCACGGAATATCCGAGAGCGCGAGCGCGGCGGAGGCGGCGATCATGCTGATGGTATCGGGATCATTTTCATTGTCAAACGAAAGCGTCGTCACAACGACTTGCACGTCATTGCGCATCCGCGGATTGAAGAGCGGGCGAATCGTGCGGTCGACGGCGCGCCCGGTGAGGACGGCGTCGTCCGACGGGCGACCTTCGCGCTTGATGAAGCGTGACCCCTTGATCTTCCCTGCCGCATAGTACCGCTCTTCGTAGTCAACGAGAAGCGGAAAATACCCCGAGATATTCGAGGGGTTCTTCCCTATGACCGCGGTCGCCAAGACGACCGTATCGCCATACTGCGCCCTGACGGCGCCATTTGCCTGCCCTGCCAAGAGTCCGGTCGAGAGCTCGAGGACTCGCCCCCCAATTTGGAGGGACCACTTTCTTTCTTGCATAGCCGTTTCGCTCTCCGAAACAGCCACAAAACACGGAATCATCGCCGAACACGCCAATTGTTCAGCAATCCTTCTGTGCCGATGACCGCATCGAGAGCACTTTTAAAGAAAAAATAAACCGTACCTTCGAGACGAAGTGTACGGCTTTTTGGAGAGAAAGTCAACGGAATGTATAAGTCCACACATCTTTGCACTCCCCGTACAAAAAAGGATTATCGATCTTCAACTCGCTTGCGATGAATTGTAGCGGAGAGCGTTTGTTTCCGAAAGCGAAGTGCACCCGTTCGGTATTAAA
>JAYRSG010000093.1:0-2817 GCA_041920175.1 Candidatus Moraniibacteriota bacterium
AATTCATTATCAGCCTGCACACAGTTAAAACTCGCACTTATATGTGCCTCATATTTTGGTGGAACTTCCAAAGGAATAACCGAGGAAACTATTGTATTACCAATCGTTCCATCACCAAAATATAACAAGGAAACGTCCTGCGATGCTATCGTTTTTAAGGAATCCTTTTGGACGATCCTCTTTCTATCAGAATCAGACATACGATACAACCAAGAACTCCCCAAAGAAACTAAATCAATATCCAAACAAAAATATTTTCCACCATCTCCGCCAGTACTAACTAAAGAAATAGACGAATTATATTCCGCAACCGCCTCACTTGATGACCAACTGTCTGGATACTTCAATTCAAATCCGTATTCCTCGTTCCGGTAGGTTTTCCAGTTCGAGGTGTCGATGTTTGCGGAAGGCTTGATATCTTCCGGCTTTTGAGGCGGATTTTGGCTCTCCGGAATTTTTTGAGGTTCGCGAAAGAGGAACCACCCACCGAGAAGGAGGACAGCGAGCATCATAGGGATTGAGAGAATGAGGGCTTTTTTGTTCATAGGTGAAATGTGAATGTAAAGGAGAGATTATTTTTTGTCAAGAACGACCTCCTGAATTTCGATAAGCGAGTGCTTGGTGCCTCCAAACATCGCGCAGGTGCACTCTGTTCAATTTCAATAAGTTTCTTTTCATATTCATTTCATTAACCCCCTCATCCCCACATTTTCCTCCTCTTCTCTTCTTTTTGCAAAGGTTTCCCTTTTGTCACCATCCACCGGTAAAACGGCCATTCCCCCTTCCCTTCTTTTCACAACTATTTCCTCAAAAGTTGCAGTATGAGTCCGATCATTTTGCCTTTGTCTTTTGGATTGCTTTCTGCAACCAAAAGCGTGAGCGCGGTAAGCGCTTCCGATGTCATCTTGTCTTTTCGAAGTAGCCCGGACTTATTCAAAAACCAAACAAACGCAAAGGCTCCGCTCCGTTTGTTACCATCGATAAATGGATGATCTTTGACAAAAAAATAAAGGAGGTGCGCCGCTTTCTCTTCCAGCGTTTCGTACGCATCGCGACCAAAAACCGATTGAAGCACATTACCCACAATACCAGCAGTAGCATTTTTTTGTCTTTCTTGAACAAAGAGTTCCGTAGCTTCTTTTTTCTTTTGCAAATCCAGCTTCAACTGCATGATTGCTTCCGTCAATTCTTCTGCCGATACTTTCACTTGTTTTTTGGTCGCGCCCGCCATTGGCAGGGCTGATTTATCATAAGCATCCAATGAAAGCCAAGTTCCGGCAAACATTTTTACGAGTTCCAGCGCGTCCTCGGCTTTAACTTGTCCGTCAACTGGCAAAAGTGTTTTGACCGATTCAACCGCTTTCAAAAACTGTTCGTAATTTTTGGCGACTCGTTTTTTATTTATGGTATAACCAATAATAATATGTTCACGGAGCGTTTTTGTGGCCCATTGGCGAAATTTGGTGGCAGTTTTGGAATTTACACGATAACCAACCGAGAGCACAAGATCGAGATTAAAATATTCCACCTGATACGTTTTTCCATCACTGGCAGTTGTTGCAAAAAATGCAACAACTGAATTGCGGTCCAGTTCTTCCTCTTTGAATATATTTTTAATGTGTCGAGAAATTACCGACTTGTCACGCCCAAACAAGTCGGCAATTTGTTGCAGATTCGCCCACAGCGTTTCTTTTTGAATATCGCCCTTGAATTCTATTTCACCCTGCTTCGATTGATAAATGACAACTTCTTTTTTCATAATCATTTTAATGTTACTGAATTCCGCTACATTAAAATCCACCACATCCCCCTCGGTGTTCCGCGAGGGCGCGGTCCAGATACGCGCGGATTTTTCGGATGAAGACGGGGCGGTCGAAGGCAAGGGCTTTTTGGCGGATGTACTGCGGATCGTAATCGTCGTCCCGGAAGGCGTGAACCGCCGCGACGATATCCTCCGGCGCCTGCCGGTCAAAAAAGACGCCCATCCTCCCCTCCTCGAGATGCTCCGGAATATCCCCGCCGCGAAAAGAAATAAGCGGCCGTCCGGAGGCGAACGCTTCGAAGGCGACGATGCCGAAATCCTCTTCCTGCGGAAAAATGAACGCCCGGCACTCGCCGTAGTAGCGCGGAAGTTCTTCGTCCGGGACGCGCCCTAAAAATTCAATGGTCGGGCCGGCGAGCGCGCGCAGGCGATCATATTCGGGACCGCGCCCGATGATTTTCAGGGGAAGTCGCAGTTTGTTAAAAGCTTGAATGGCGATATCGTGACGCTTGTAGGCAATGAGTCGCCCCACCATGAGGAAAAAATCTTTTCGATCGGACGACGGGAAAACGCGAAACGCCCCCGCGTCGACCGGCGGGTGAATGACTTCGACCGCGCGACGATAGTATTTGGCGATTCGATTTGCCACGAATCGCGAATTGGCGACGATATGGTCCGGTCGACTCGCGCTCACTTCGTCCCAGAGGCGTATCGGACTCATGAGAAACGGAACGAATCGCTTCACGACGCGGGGGAATCCGAAATCCTGCGTATACTTGTGACAATCGTCCCACGCGTAGCGCATCGGCGTATGCATATAGGAAACATGGAGCGTCTCGGGAGCGGTGATGACGCCCTTCGCGTAGCTCGACGAGTCAGAGAGCACAAGATCGAAGTCGCGAAAGTTGAATTGTTCGATCGCGAGCGGCATAAGCGGAGGAAAGAGCCGGTGATTCCGTTTCGCCCACGGGAATTTTTGGAGAAACGAGGTGCGAATATCTTTTCCGTCAAAGCGACCGTGCATCGCTTCCCGATCATGGAGGAGCGTAAAAATC
>JAYRSG010000094.1:0-2755 GCA_041920175.1 Candidatus Moraniibacteriota bacterium
CTTGCTGATCAGGAGATTCCAGTCTACGATTACAAGGAAGTGGATAGATATCTTACAGTTATTGCCAGGCAGCAGAAGAAGTTCTGGATATGGCGACCGCTCCGTGAGCGGGACAAACCGCAAGGCTGGGGTTGGACAGGTCACCACGATGAGGATGATTCCGAAGTTCCACGTGGTCATGGCAGTTATTATGATATGTGGGCGTATCGTCCGTATGATAAGGCTGTTCCCATTCATATTCTCCGTCATGTGAAGACGATTCAGGAGAGGTTTGGCGATAGTGTCCTGTTTTTCGTCAGTGACTATGCCGTTCCCGATCCCGATCCATTCATCATGGTTACGGCTCTCGATGTTAGCCGCATCGTTTTTGGTGTTTGGGACGAGCCGACATTTGGTGAATAGCCGATGAATAGGGCGAATCAGCCATAAGAAAACACTTGTGTTATTTGTAGAGAATATAGAATTTAAAGCGGCGTTTTGGATGGAAGAATCCGGCGCCGTTTTCATTTTGCTTTTTGAATTTCTGCATGGTTGTAGTAGTATTTGAAAAAGAAAGAGCGTAAATCAGTAAAACAAATCATATGGCATGTTTCGTGGTTCCGGCGTCGGCGGCAATGCTTGTTTCCGGCGCGAAGAAAAAGATTTCGGCAGAGTTTCATCCGGAGCGATTGGAGCTTATGCTCTGGGGTGGGACGGCGATGCTCGTCGTCGATCACTTCATGACGGGCGAGCTCGTGCTGTATCCGCCATTCCTCACGGCGATGGACAATCCCGCCGACACGGCGACGATGTTTCACGAAATTGCGACGACGGGCGTTTTGATGGCGCTCCTCGTCTTCGCGATGTGGTTCGGGACGATCGTCTTTGAACGATTCGTCCGCCGGCGACGGGAAGCACCTGTCCGAAATTTATAGAGACGGGATCCGATATTTTCCTTTGAAAAACGGGAAATAAGAAAGAGCGAATCAGGGATTCGCTCTTGGTGGTTTTGTTTATTTCTCAAACTGAATGTCTTTTGCGGTACGACTAATATCGCGATTTACATTCAGCATGACCTCAAAGTAGGGGTTCTTCTCTTGTTCCAAAAGCTCTTTGACGAGGTTTTGGTTCTGAGCACTGTTGAGGACTCTGAGAATATGGAAGAGAATAGTGCTTTCTTCACAAGACTTCTCCTTGTCTGAAAACATTTTACTCGCTTTCTCGAACAGTGCGCGAATAGCGAAATCACTGCCGATTTTTCCGAGACCGGAGACAATCTCTTTTCTTCTCGCCACATACGCGCGAGATTCTTCAGAGAGATCGCGAGCGACGGATGTTGCCATGGCAGTGGCTTTGGTGACTATCTCTTTTTCCGTCAAGGACTCCTGTTTTTCTTTGAGTTGAAGGATCGCGAGCTTTTGGACCGAACTTTTCACATCCTTGAGAACATTCGAGTCAATATTTGCGTGTTCAAAGGAGAGGTGGATTGAAAGACATTCCGCGTCTTCCGCGCTGCCGCCATTTGCAAACTCGGCGATTTCTTCGGAAGAGAGACCGAAGAATAACGAGATTATCGCGATGCGTGACTCTGTCTTTATAGGCAAGTTGATCAGACGGGCTATGTTTCTCTTGTTCATTTCGGTCTCCCGGAAGTCAGTGATTGCCCGATGCAAGCACTGGCTCCGATGACCGAAGAAAATATTTGAGGGGGCTTTGATCAAGTTTCTTTGAATAAAGCCCCCATCATCCTGTCTATTTACGATATTTGCGGCACTGTTTTTGGCGACCGCGAGCACCGTGGTAATAGCTCTTCCATGAGGTGCAATCGCGGCCGAAATTGCGGTGGTCTATTTTGTCCAGTTTTTTGGGGTTATCGACACGTTGTTGTGTCTCACCGTCCGAATCGTGCGGATCGTACGAGATGAATGCGCGGGTAGGGAATTTCTCATCCTTCGATATTTGAGCCATTTTTACCTCTTTGCTGGTTCCGGGTTGTTAACGTTCTGTCTCAAGAGTACAGGGAATATATAGCATGCGATTGCATTATTGTCAATATATATTGTCATATTGTGGATTGAGTTTTTTCGCAAGAGGTTCTTATGTTAAAAACCTTTCGTTTTCTACAGAAATATGGGAAAGTAAGGACAGGCTTTATGAATCTCGAAATCTTCAATCAAAAATTCGCCGAAAAACTTCCCGATATTCCCGGAGTGTATTTTTTCCTTGGCTCGCCGGAGTTTAATAACGAAGGCGGCATTGGAGCAAAGAAGGAAATTTTGTATATCGGCAAGGCGACGTCGCTTCGGGATCGCGTCAAAAGTTATTTCACGCAGGATATGTTGCTCTTGCGGGGACCGAAGATTGTGCGGATGCTCGCGCTCACGGAGGGGATAGAGTGGCAGACGACTGATTCGGCGCTTGAGGCGCTTCTCCTTGAGGCGAATCTCGTCCACCAATATCACCCGCCGTACAATACCGATCTCAAGGACGACAAGAGCTGGAATTTCGTCGTGATTACGGAAGAGAAGTTTCCGAGGGTGCTTGTGGAGAGAGGGAAGAAAATGCAAAAATTAAAAGGCAAAAATCAAAATGAAAGGAGAGGAGAAGGCCGAAACCAAACTTACAAAATTCGAAAAATGTTCGGGCCGTTTCCAAGCGGAGGATCGCTCAAGGAAGCGGTCAAGATTGTGCGAAGGATTTTTCCGTTTCGGGATAGGTGTACTCCGCAAGAAGATCGGAAAACTCCAAAGAAGGGAGAGATTGTTGAAACGAAACC
>JAYRSG010000095.1:0-2036 GCA_041920175.1 Candidatus Moraniibacteriota bacterium
AAAATTGGAAATTGGAAATTGAGAATTGTTGCTCCCTACTCGTACCGGAGGGCGTTCAGGGCGGAAATTTTGGTTGCGCGACGGGCGGGATAGAGACCGGTAAGAACGCCGACCGCGAGAGAAAACAGGAGAATCGTCACCACGAAAATGTCCGGGATATAGGCGACATCCAAAACACCCATATTTTTGTCGCGCAGAAACGCCACCGTGGAAATCGCGAGTCCCAGGGCCTTCCCCGAGAGAAACCCAATCAAAAGACCGAAGACGCCGCCAAAAAACGCCATCACCATCGACTCCGTCAAGAAAAGCTCCTGCACCTCATACGCCTTCATCCCCATCGCCTTCATAAGTCCCACCTCGCGCGTCCGCTCAAGGAGCGACACGGTGAGCGTATTGAACATTCCGAGCGCGGCGACCCCCAAAGCCGCCATACCGAGAAGCGCCAAGACGATACGCGCCGTTCCGAAAAAACTATTGATCTGCTCCACCGTATCGGAGACGGAGGTCGTCACAAATCCCATCCCCTCAATTTGCCGGCGAATATTGGGGAGCGATTCCTGATTCACCGTCGTCAATTTCACCTGCGAAGAATTCGAAACTCCGAGCGTGCGAATATCGATAAACGGCACGTAGAAAATCGGGGTCTTGTCGTCGGGTATAACCCCGAGAATGGTGTATTCCGCCTCAATCGATTCAAGTTTCTTTGCCTTGCCTCCGCCCAAGAGATTTCCCGTCACCACGAATGAAACATTGAATTTCTTTCCGAGAGCTTCCGCGTCGGAAAGTCCCAACACCCGAAGCATCGCGCGATTCACCACCGCCTCCCGCTTCGCCGATTCTCCCAGGGCGATCCGTTCCACTTCGTCGTTTTTCTCGACATTGTCTCCCAAATCGATTTCCACCCAATCGCCGTCCGACGACGACACCTGAATCTGCTCCGTCTCGGAGGCGGCGGTCGTCGACTCGGTCGCCCCGGTACTTTCGACGGAATCCGAATCGGCAATCGCCACCTCCGTACTCTCCCCGAGCACTCGTCCCTCCTCGAAACTCTCGACTTCGTTTTCGACACTCAACCATTCATCCGCCATCGTTTCATCCTCGGCTTTCAAATGAACGATGACATCTTCATCAACGAGCGCGAAGTAGCCCTGCTCAACTTTCGGTTCGCCGTCTTTTTTCACGAGCGGCGCGAAACCGGCAACGCATCCGTCCGACGAGAAACACTCCTTCGCCTTCTCCCACACGGGTGCCTCGACCGAAACCCATTTCCCGAGCGTTGCGCCCATCCGATCTCGGTATGCTTCCCCCGTTTCCGGAATCGTACTGCCATACGTTTTCCCGGCAACAAAATTTCCCGGGAGCGCGTCGTCCGATACGCGAATCATACCAAGCAGACGCGATTTGGGATCCGGCGACTCGCGGAGCCGCACCCACGTGTCAAGAAGCGAGCGCGCCTCTACCGCTTCAAGAATGCTTCCGAATTCCGGCGGAATCGATTTCGTATCCGAAACACCCGCGACCGTTTCCCGATCGGGGAGACGCGCGGAGAGATCATTACTCTCAAAAATCGTCCCCGACGACGGCTGTATCGCCGACTGACGGAGATAGTCCGACGTCACCGCGTAGACCGCCATATCCGAAACCGATCCCTGATAGTTTACTTTGCCGACAACCGCGACGAGCGGCGCCACCGATTCGACATTCGGAATTTCTTTGAGGGAGGCAAGCGTACTATCGTCGATTTTTACCTTGCCGCCCGCTTGCGGCGAAATATCCGTCTGCCGCATTTCCTCAAGCCGCGCCACCTGCGAAATGACGAGGCGCTGGACGCCATAGCCGAGCGACACCAGGAATACGATCGAGGCAATTCCCATCGCCATGCCGCCGATCGTGATCGCCGTCCGCGTTTTCTTCACCTTCATATTTCGAACCGCGATCCCGATAAGACTGATACGATCTATGGATTCTCGTCGTTTGATGCGAAAGAGTCGCTCTATTTTCCCATAGAGCTCCGCGAACATCACCTCGCTCGAACG
>JAYRSG010000096.1:0-2248 GCA_041920175.1 Candidatus Moraniibacteriota bacterium
AGACAGAGTGTTGAGGAGATAAAAGATGTTCTTCGTCTGAAAGATTCAAAATATGGCGTTCAGGTGATGATTGCAAAAGATTTTGGAACATATAAGACTGTTTGGTTTGATAAGAGGTATGATGCAAGCGAGTATGGGACGAAACTGTTGAAAAAAATTGTTTCTGGGTGTACTTTCGATTTCCCGAAATCTCTTTATACGGTTTATGATTGCATATCTTCTATCGCTAGCAAGAGAAAAAATTCCGTTATTGTTGACTTTTTTGCCGGCTCTGGCACGACCGGTCACGCGGTCATGATGCTCAATAAAGAAGATGGCGGAAACCGGCAATTCATTCTTTGCACCAACAACGAGAACAATATTGCCGAGGAAGTAACCTATCCGCGAATCAAGAATGTCATCGAGGGGTACGCGGATGTTGAGGGTATTTCGACGAATGTTCGATACTTCAAAACGGCATTCGTGAAATCGGAAACGGTTTCGGACGATACGCGTCGCGAACTCGTCGCGCGCTCGACCGAGATGATCTGTGTAAAGGAAGACACTTATCACAAGGAATACGACAACAAACATTTCAAGATTTATTCGAATGCCAATCAAACGACCGGCATCCTTTTCGATCTCGATGCAGTCGAAGCATTCAAAGAGAAGCTCCGAAAGAAAGGATTGCCCTCAAGTCTCTATATCTTTTCGCTTTCAAACGACACTTTTGATGAAGATTTCGAGGATCTCGAATTGAAGCACAAACTCTGCCCGATACCGGAGTCTATTCTCGAAGTCTACCGAAAATTGTTTATGAAATAATATGCAACTCAAAAATTATCAGAAGACCGCCGTCGACAAACTCGTAAAGATTGCAAAATCTCTTCTCGAGAAAGAGGGGTCGCGCCAGTGCGTCTTCAAAGCGCCGACCGGAAGCGGTAAAACGATCATGGTGGCAGACTTTTTGGAAAAGATTGGCGAGGAACGAATGCCCGGACGGTATGCGTTTCTGTGGATTTCCGGGTACAACCTCCACAGGCAGAGCCGCGAGAAACTGGAACAGTATTTGGATGCAAGCCGCTACGCGTTTTCGTATCTTGAGGACATACAGGATAACGAACTTCGCGAAAACGAGATTGCTTTTGTAAATTGGCACAGCCTCACGAAACAAGACGCGACGACCGGAGCATACAAGAATATTTTCATGCGGGACAATGAAGCGGATCGAAACCTTCGGACATTTATCACAAAGACGAAGGAGAAAGGCTTGGAAATAATTCTTATTGTCGACGAGAGTCACTATCACTACTGGTCGGACAGATCGCAAGAGCTTGTTCAAAACGTCATTGGTCCAAAACTCACCATTGAAGTATCGGCAACGCCGAAACTTGAGCCAAGTGGCGAAGATATCGCGAGCGGAGACGCCGGCATCGTCGCGGTGCGATTCGATGAAGTCATCGCCGAGGGAATGATCAAATCGGAAGTGGTGATCAACAAAGAAATCGGAAAGCTTGTTGAATTTCACGACGCCGTAGATGATGTGATTCTTGCGGCGGCGATTGAGAAACAAAAAGAGCTTGCAGGACTCTATGAAAAAGAAGGGGTAGAAATAAATCCGCTTGTTTTGGTGCAGCTCCCGAATGAGGGGGAGAAGACGAGTGCGCTCGATCAAGACAAACTCGAGAAGGTTCAAATTTTCCTCCGCGATATCTATGGCATGACCGTCAAAAATGGCGAAGTGGGCATTTGGCTTTCTGAAGAAAAAGAAAATCTTTTGACGATCACTGATCCGCGCGATCAAGTGAAAGTGCTCATATTCAAGCAGGCGATTGCCCTTGGTTGGGACTGTCCGCGTGCGCAAATCCTCGTAATGTTTCGCGATATCAAGAGTGTCACGTTTCAGGTGCAAACCGTCGGTCGCATTCTCCGTATGCCGGAAGCGAAACACTATGACTCCGACGAATTGAATCGCGCATTCGTGTATACCAATCTCGGATCGGTAAAAATTGCCGATGACAAGGATAGTCTCGGGCTGTTCCATATCAACCCGGCGCGTCGAAAATTGGATATTGCTCCAGCCGATCTCCCTTCGGTGTATCTCCGCCGGACGGACTACGGCGATCTTACGTTAAGTTTCCGCCGTTTGCTTATAGACGGAGCAAATGAATACTTCGGGATGGCTTTGTTGAATAATTCCTGCACAAGACAGATTTTCCCTGTCATGTTCAGGATCTAGGCAACAACGTAAGTCTCCGGCGTCCCGAGA
>JAYRSG010000097.1:0-4301 GCA_041920175.1 Candidatus Moraniibacteriota bacterium
CGAATACTCGATACCCGATGACAAGCGCGGCGACACCCTCTCGGTCGAGGTGAAACTCATCGACAAAGTCGGCAATGAAGTGAAAACCTCAAAGAGCGTAAGAACTTCCGAACTCCCGCCGATACCGTAGAGTAGAAAAGAATGAAGAATGAAATATCAAAAAAAGACCTCCTTCGAGTTTTGAAGGAGGTTTTGTTTCAGAGAAAGCTATGTTCCGCCACGGTCTCATTCTATTTTCTCGAATCCTCGACGAACAAGCTTTGCGAAACCTGGCGACTGTTCTCGCATTCGCGCAAGAAGCTCTTCGTCAGATTCGGGACTATCTTCATCCCTCTCTTCCTCACCTTCCGGATGCAGGGCGCGGATCATAGCCTCCTGAATATTGGTGGATTTCCAACCTTCAGGCTGCTCCTTTAAAGGAGCTCTGTCCGAATCAATAGGCTTCTTACTCGACTCCCGGAGATCTTTTTCAACATCGGATCCATTGTTGAAATTCAGCGCCCCAACAGCGTCAACCAATGAATTCACAACAACCTCAATTTCCTTCAAAGAAAATTGTCCCATCATTCTCTTTCGAGCAATCCGCTTCAATTCCTCCAAAAGAATTCGAAGCGTCTCTTTCCGAGCATCGCAAATGGCATTTTCCAATGCATGATCATTTTCGATCTCTTCATTCTCCGCCTCGCACTGGTCAATATCACCTTCTGATGACACAACTTCTCTCGGCGGCGATTCAAAAATTCTCTGAAAGGGTTTTTTCTCACTTTCACCACTAACCACAACCTTATCTTCACCTTCACTCATCTCATTTCTCCACAAAGAACTACGCCGAAATAACATTCGCCATTCTCCCTCATTACTCCTTTTTCCGCAACTCCTCTATATCCCGTACGAGCGACTGGAGCGCGGCTTCTATTTTTTCCAATTTTTGATCCGTGGTTTCTTTTTCCTTTTGATCCTCCTCCTTTTCGATATCTTCGGAAATATCTTCAACGTCTTCACTGATCCCTTCTACATTTTCCTGAATATCTTCGATATCCTCCGAAATATCCTCCACATCTTCCTGAATGCCTTCGATATCCTCGCGCACTTCCTCAATATTTTCCGAATGACGATTTACCGTCATTTGGATAAAGATCGCGAGATAAATCGCTTCGAGCGACACGAGGGTTGTGAGAATGAGGAGAATCTGATCGAAAGTGAAACCGAAAAAAGAAAGCGAAAAAATCCCAATAAAAAACCCCGAATGCACAATGAGGGACGGCACCGACCCGATCGCGCGCGCAATCCGCTCTGCCCCGCGCGATATCGATCCCTCCTGCAAAACCGGCGTACTTTTTCCATCCCCTCCTTCTTTCACTGTTTCCGAATTTTTGTTTTCCGAAATATTCTTCTCCATATTTTTATCCTACACCCAAACCACACGCCAAACAAAATTCCCAAAAAATCCTTTCCCCAAAAACCAATCTTGAAACTTGAAATGTAACCTCCACGCGCGACCGCGCGAGCACGTTACTTTTTTCACAGTCAACTAAGAGCGCGCTAACAAAGACTCAAATTCAAAAGAAGCAATAAAGCTTTTTCGGGAAAAATTGTTTTTTTGCGGCTTTCCTACCTACCGGCAGGCAGGCGAACGAAGTGGAAGACAAGCAAAAAAATAATTTTTTCCGAAAAAGCGGGCTTTCTTAACACGTTCTAAATTATTTTCAGAAACAAAAAAAAGGAAGGGTTCATCATGACCCTTCCCGAGAGTTTCCAGGCGAGACGGCAATTCCGAAGACCGCTCCGGAATCGCCGTGCCACCAAGAAACTGTTTCTTCACACTGACTCCGCATTGTAGCAGAGAATCCACAATCTGTCAATACTCTTTGAGAAAATATCGACTTTCTCTGATTTTTGTCTTTTTATAAAGCCAAAAAGCGGCGCATTTGCGTCGCTTTTCTCTGGCAGATACCCCGGAAAATGACATCCGTACGCCACCACGTCACCTCCGTTCTTCCCCGTACGGAACATCACCCGAGAGCGCCACTTGTTTGGTGATATTGACAAATAGAAAAATATATGCTACACTTGCTTTCGCCAGTCGTCCCCGTCGCAACATCGACGGAAAAGGGTGATTGACGAGTCGTCGTTTGAGAGTTTTTCTTCTATGAATTCTCTCAAGCGGCATTCCAAAAACCCCCAACCCCAAACCGGGGAGGAGGTGTAACATGAGGACGAAAACCCAAGGACCAGGGTGCGGATGATCCGCGCCCCGCAGGTCTAGTTTTTTTCTTCACCCCCCGACCGTGACGGAAGTCCTTGATGGTTTCCGTGGTCGGGGGTTTTATATTTCTCCCGAGAATACTCAAACGCCATATCAAAAAGCGTTCGAAGTGTCGTTGCAATATTTTTGTTTTCAATGACAATCCCCGTCATATCTTCGTATGAGATGAGCTGAACAACGTCCTTGTAAATGCTTATGTCTCCCGGAAAATCTCTCTCTTCTTTCGGGAGAACCAAAATAATATCCCCACTCTCCACTACCGGTTTTTGTGTCGAGTTGCACAGCATTCGTATTTCAATTTCACTTTGAACCCTCGATGCCCTCGCTCTTCGCCGTTCTTCTTCGGAAATATATCGATCCATTTCGTCCTTTGAAAAAGCCGTGAGCAATTTCTCACCCTTTGCATATTTGAACCCATGCTTCGCCATTCGCAATATTCCCTCTTTTCCGAGGTAATATTTCACAACCGGCTTCTTGGTTTTGAGGGCGTTCCGCTCCGAGAGTTCGGCGACGAGACTGGCGACGCGCTCGCGACGCGCTTCGAATTCGACGCGTTGTCGTTCGAAAATCGCTTCAAGCTGGGACGGATCTTCGGGGAGGAAGTATTGCCGCGGTCCCTCGTCGATCGCGCTCGCGAGCCCCTTCTTCATGAGGCTTTCCATCACGAAATACGTCGTCGCCCGATTCACCTCCGATTTCTTCGCGATATCCTGCGCCGTCGCTCGCCCGAGTTCGAGCATCGCGATATACACTTTCGCTTCTTTCTCAGGAAGTCCGATTTCCTGTAGTTCTTTTTCGAGGTTCATAGAGCTTTGAGCATCAAGGATTATTCAAAAAAAGTTGGTACGATTAGTGTACGTCAATACAAAACAAATGAAAAGTCAGAAGCTGGTCCGTCAGCTGGCGGATGGAAGTTGAAAGTTTCCTCACCTCCCGTACTCGTGCGAGACTTTGATGTCTTTCACCGAATCGACGCCCGCATCCGAAAGACGCTGAAGGAACGCTTCGCGGAAATTTTTCACTTCTTCAACCCAAAGACTCGACTTCCCCGAAAGGTAAAGCTTACCGTCCTTAAAATAACGCGGGACAACCGAGGCGGCGCCGCGCTTCCCGTATTCCTCCTCAATAATTTTCTCCGCAAGAAAAAAGACGGTTTTTTGATCGACCGCTTTCACTCTTCCCTTCCGCGGCACTGTATCCTGTCGATACTTCGACACCAAAAGTTTTCCGAGCGATTTCATATTCTTCATTCCTCATTCTTCATTCCTTCTTCTACTTTTGGATCGGCATCATGATATAGGTAAAGCCCGAACGAGGGACATCGCCGTCGGTCATCGCGAGAGCGACCGGAGTCGCGGAAGTATTCGCGCGAAAGGCAACCGAAGGAGTCTCCATAAAGCCGACGCCGTCCAGAAGCGATTTCGGCGGGAATATCATCCGAAGTCGCCCCGCGCCTCCCAAAAATTTCGCCGGGACTTCCGCCTTCTGTTCGCCGACGCCGCTCGACACCGCTTCGACCAACACTTTTTCTTCATCCGGCACGAGCTCGATCGCGATTTCTCCGGCCGCAAAGACGCTCGCGATGCGGAGCGATCGCAAGAAAGCCTCTTTCTCGAGTATCGCGGAAAACGAAAATTCCGACGGCATAATTTGTCGGTAGTCAGGAAACTTCCCGAGAATGAGACGCGAAATCACCTCAACTCCTTCCATTTCAAAGAAGGCCTGGTTGTCATCGAGCGTCATCGAAATATTTTTTTGCATTGGCAGAATGGCTCGAGATACCTCGAGAAGTGTCGCGGCGGGAAGAATGAGCGAGCCGAGAGCGTTCATTGCCGCGAGCGTTTCCTCATCGAGAAATTTTTCAAGTGGAATCGTTTCTTCCGCCAATCGAAAGCTGTCCGTCGTCGCGAGCGCCGCTTCTCGTTCCGAGAACAAGAAGTTCACACCCGAGAGTTCAAGCCGCGTATCCTGGAGCGCGACGCACGGCAAGAGCCGTGAGAGCGCCGTTTTGAATGCCGGCGCCGGAAATTCGATC
>JAYRSG010000098.1:0-4413 GCA_041920175.1 Candidatus Moraniibacteriota bacterium
CGCGAATGATGTGAGAACGGCTCAATTTTTTGCCGATAAATTCTTCAAAGTCCCTTGAATTCGCCAAGAACACATCGAGCCGTTCCCCTTGATGTTCAAGGGGCACATGAAGTTCATGGAAATTTTTTGGTGAAAAAGTCATAGAATATGGCGTGAGGCGCGGAAAGTTGACAGTGCGAAACAGGACACGTATCATGGACAAACGACTTTTCGTTTTTCATTTTTTGTATTTGGCACACTCAAGAAATGCTCCGGGGCTTGGTAGGTGGGTTTTTGTGTTGTGGAGAGGAATAACCACCCAAAGAAACTTTCGTTTGTGGTTTTCGTCGGCGTGCTCGCCCCTCCGTTGATTTCTTTCGCTTTGCCAAACACAAAAAATGAAAGGGAAATTCCGCAATTTGATAACTTTTTTTTAACAATGCGTATGAATAAAGAATACTGCGAGTGTGAAGAGGGGGAGGAAGGGTGTTGCGGCGGGGGGTGCGGATGCGAGGATGAATGCGTTCCGTTCGGTTCGGGTGTTGAAATCGGCGAAACGGTGCCGGATTTCGATTTGAAACTGTACCACAAAGACAAGATTGTGGAAAGTCGCCTCTCGGAATATCGTGGCAAATGGGTGGTGCTCTTCTTTTATCCGGGGGATTTTACGTTTGTGTGTCCCACCGAGCTTGAAGATCTGGCGGATCATTACCAGGAATTTCAGAAGCTTGATACGGAGATATTTGGCGTGAGCACGGATTCGGTGCATGTGCACAAGGCGTGGCATGATCACTCGAAGGCGGTGGGGAAGGTGGAGTATCCGCTTATTGCGGATCGGACCGGAGAACTTGCGCAAGAATTTGGCGTCTATATTGAAGAAGAAGGCAATGCGCGCCGCGGCACGTTCATCGTTGATCCGGACGGAGTATTGCAAGCCTATGAGGTGAATTCGAACAGTATCGGTCGTTCAGCGGTCGAACTTTTGCGCAAGCTCCAAGCGGCGCAGTTTGTGCGCGAACACGGCGGCGAAGTGTGCCCTGCCAACTGGAAGCCGGGCGCGAAAACATTGAAGCCGGGACTTGATTTGGTGGGGAAGATATAAAATTGGTGGTGTGGTTGTTTTGTTTTTTGGTGGTTTAGGGTAAAAAGAAGATACAAAATTATGTATTCAATACAAGATTTTAGGCGACTTTTAGGGACACGAGGGATGAGCGATCAGTTGCTTACCAATCATTTCGCGCTCTATGAGGGGTATGTGAAGAATACGAATGCACTTCTTGAGCTTCTCGCGACGAAGGAACCGGGGACGCCGGAATATGCGGAGCTCAAGCGGCGGTTTGGGTGGGAATGGAACGGAATGCGGTTGCATGAGCTCTATTTTGGCAATATGAGGAAAGAAGAGGGAATGGAGAATGGGGAATTAGGAATGGAGAGCGGAATACGGGAAGCGATTGAGAAAAATTTCGGAGGTTTTGAGAAGTGGAAGAAGGATTTTGTCGGCGTAGGGACGATGCGAGGCATCGGCTGGGTGATTTTGGCGAAAGATCCAGGAAACGGAAGACTCTTCAATACATGGATCAATGAGCATGATGGCGGGCATTTGGCTGGTGCGACGCCGCTTCTCGTGATGGATGTCTTTGAGCACGCGTTCATGCTTGACTACGGATTGAAACGCGCGGACTATATCGAAGCCTTTTTCAAAGTGATTGATTGGCAAGTCGTGGAGGGAAGGTTGTAGGTGTATGCTGTTGGAAAGGCGTGGTGTTGTTGTAGAGACGCAAAATTTTGCGTCTCTACGGGGAGAGGGAAACAGAATGTGAAGGTTAACGCTACAAGAAGGGAAATTCCGCATGGGGGCGGTCTCGTTTTTTGGCCTCAAAAAAATCGTATGATACAAAAAATAGTCAAAAGAAACGGGGATCTCACGGATTTTGACCGGACACGGATCGAGAGCGCGATACTCCTTGCGGCGGATGCGGTTGGGGAGGCGGACAAGAGTTTTATTCCGGCACTTACCGACAATGTTATTCGCGATTTGGAACACGTGTTTACCGAGCTTCTGGTGCATCGGGTGCCATCGGTCGAGGATATACAGGATATCGTGGAGCGCAATCTCGTGCGGTCGAATCACTTCGAAACGGCGAAGGCGTATATTCTCTACCGCGAGAAGCGCAAGGAAGAGCGCGAGGAGAAGCATGAGAAACTCGCGCGGCAATTCGAGAAGCACTCGCTCATGGTGACGAAGGCGAATGGCGACAAGGAGCGGTTCGACGTGAATAAACTCCGGAAAATTTTCGATAAATGCGCGATTGGTTTTGAGTCACAGTGCCGATTTGAGGACTTGATGGAGGTGTTCAAAAAGAATTTGGTCGAAGATATACGGACGTACGATATCAACAAACTCCTCATCAAGGCGTGCATCGATCTCGTGAGTGTCGAAAATGTTGCGTGGCAAAATGTGGCGGCGCGGCTTCTTTTGGGCAGTCTCTACAAGAAGGCGACCAAAAATCGCGGGATTTCGATGGCGGATATTTATTCGCCCGAGAGTTTTGCGGCGCTCGTTGCCGATTATACGGAGCGAGGCTTCTATTACAAGGATTTCTCCAAATTTTATACCAAGAAAGAGATTCTCGAAGCGGGGAAGTTTCTCGTCCGTTCGCGCGACGAGGACTATGAATACACGACGGTGCTCTCGCTTGCGAAGCGCTATCTCTTGAATCCAAACGGCGTCGTCAAGGAATTGCCGCAGGAAATGTATCTCTCGATTGCGCTCTTTCTCGCTCTTCCCGAGAAGAAAGAAACGCGGCTTGAGTTCGTGAAGAAAATATACGATGCGTGTTCGACGCAGAAGATTTCTTTGCCGACGCCGACCCTTATCAATGCGCGCACCAATTATCACCAGCTTTCGAGCTGTTTCAAAATCAATGTGGACGACGATTTGCGCGGCATCTACCACGCGGTCGAGAATATGGCGCAGATTTCGAAGTTTGGCGGCGGGGTCGGTGTCTATCTCGGGAATATCCGCTCGCGCGGGAGCGCCATTCGCGGAATTGGCGGCGTTTCGGGCGGAGTGAACCCGTGGGTGAAAGTGGTGAATGACACGGCGGTCGCGGTCAATCAGCTCGGCGCGCGTTTGGGCGCCATATCGGTGACACTCGACATCTGGCATCGCGATATTCATGATTTTCTCGATTTGCAGACGGAAACGGGGGATATTCGCTCCAAGGCGTTTGATATTTTCCCCGCCGTTTCCGTGCCGGATATTTTCATGCGGCGACTCGAGACAAACGGCGACTGGACGCTTTTTGACCCGCATGAGGTGGAAGTTCATTATCACAAGGCGCTCCAGGATCATTTCGGCGCGGAATTTGACGCGTTCTATGAAAAGCTCGAGGGGGATGATCGCCTTACGATGAAGAAAACCGTGAAGGCGAAGGAACTTTTCAAGCAATTCCTGAAGGCGGTCGTCGAGACGGGGATGCCCTATGTGTTTTTCCGCGATACGGTGAATCGCTTGAATCCCAATAAACACGAAGGCAATGTCTATTCGACCCAGCTCTGCACCGAAATTTGCCAGAATACGTCCGCGTCGAAGTTTGTGAGCGAAACAATCGAAGATGGCACAATCGTGATTCGCTACGAACCGGGCGATCTGGTCGTCTGCAATCTTGCCTCCATCAATGTGGCAAAAGTGAATACGAAAGAAGAGATTGAGCGGGTGTTTCCGGTTGTGATGCGGATTCTCGACAATGTCATCACGCTCAATTACTATCCCATCAAAGAATCGGAACGAACGGCTCTGCGTTACCGGAGTGTGGGTCTCGGATATTTAGGACTCGCCGAGTACTTGGCGGTCAACAAGCTCTCCTATGAGAGCAAAGAGGCGCGCGCGGCGGTCGAGAAACTCTTTGCGCAGTATGCTTTCCACACCTATCGCGCTTCGGTTGATTTGGCGAAAGAGCGCGGATCATACGCGCTCTACCAGGGAAGCGAGTACGATAAGGGCGTTTTGCTCGGGAGGAAGAAAGAATGGTTTGTGAAGCACACGGAGAACGGGAAAGCGTGGGAGACGCTCTTTGCGGACATGAAAAAATATGGCGTCCGCTTCGCCTATCACACGGCGCCCGCGCCCAATACCTCAACCGCGGGAGTCGTCGGGACGACGGCGGCGCTCCTCCCGATCTACAAACGCTATTTCGTCGAGACGAATCTCTCGGCGCCCACGGTGCGCGTCGCGCCCAAGCTCTCCAAGGAGAATTTCTGGTATTATAAGGAATATATCCACATGGATATGAACGACGTGATCGAGATGATCGCGACCGTCTATCCGTGGGTGGACCAGTCGATCAGTTTCGAATGGATGATTGATCCCGCGCGCGTCTCGCCGGCCGATCTCTACGGCTACTACCTCGCGGCGTGGAAAAAGGGCATCAA
>JAYRSG010000099.1:0-2538 GCA_041920175.1 Candidatus Moraniibacteriota bacterium
GAAGCTTTTTTAACACACGCTTGTTTCATCAGCTTTTTTCACTCTACCATTCTTTTTGCGGCTTTGTAAAGGAAAATGCGGATTTATCCGCCTTCGTTCGGCAAAAAACCAAACTTCGGTGGATATATCCGCCGAAGCTCCGCAAAAGCGGAACGCAGGCGGAGGGTGAGAGATTCGAACTCTCGAAGCCCTTTCGGACTTGCCGCCTTTCCAAGGCGGTGCACTCGACCACTATGCGAACCCTCCGTGATATTCGGGAGACGCAAAATCTTACGTCTCTACATCCCTCTTGTTTGTTGATTTGATATTTCTGTTGTACAATGCGGGTACTCTTTTTGCAAATTAAGAGCTCGTCTTAAAAGCCCATATTCTGCTGCAATTTCAAAATTTTGGCTGCAAAACATTCAGATTTCGTCGCGTTACCTTCCAGGTAGCACTCCTCAATCTTCATGTTTTTCGCTAAAAATTTTGAAATTTCGCGACGAAAGAGACTTTTAAGACAAGCTCTAACGAACATATTTTTTATGGGGACGATGCTCACGAATAGTTTTGTCAAGCCGGAAGAAGTCCTGGATCAGCTCGATATGGTGGCGAATGCGTCGGTCGCGGATTTCGGATGCGGGTCGGGGTTTTTTTCGCTCGCCTTCGCGCGAGCGGTCGGGGAGAAGGGGGTTGTCTACGCGCTCGATATTCTGCCGTCGTCTCTTGAGGCGGTCGCGAGTCGCGCCAAGGCGCTTGGGCTCAAGAATGTCGTCGCGAAGCGAGTGAATCTCGAGCGAGAAGGCGGATCGGGATTGCCGGACAACAGTCTCAACTGGGTCATCATGAAAGACGTTCTTTTTCAAAACAAAAACAAGGAGCGCATGCTCTGGGAAGCGTATCGGGTGCTCAAGCCGGGAGGATTTCTTTTTATTATGGAGTGGAGCGAGACGGAAGCATCGTTCGGGCCCGAGATGTCACTTCGAATTCCGCGGAAGAAGCTCACCGAAATGCTCGAAGAACGCGGGTTTCGTCCCGTCAAGGATATCGCGGCGGGGGATTATCACTATGCCCTGGTCTGTGAGAAGTGATTTTTTTTGTCATTCCCGCGAAAGCGGGAATCCAGTCACCACAAAACTCTGATATTTCCGGAAAACGAACAGAATTTCATGAAATCTCCTTGTATCTACATACTGGCAAGCAAGAAAAACAACAATCTTGTGTTTGTAGAAAGTTTTTTTCCAGAGAAGTTTGTTTTGTTTTTGAGGGGGCGAGTGGAACCTGGATTCCCGCCTCCGCGGGAATGACGGAAGAGGGGGGGCGAGGATGACGAGGGGGGGGATAAAATAGAAATGATGAAATTTTGTAGAGATGCCCCGATGTATCGGGGCGTCTCCGGATGGGATGGGATTTATAGAATCAAAATAAAAACGGCGGTATGAAAAAGATTGCGGGGAGAATTTTTACGGGGGTGTTGTTGGGGATGGTGACGCTCTCGCTTTCGGGGTGTGGATGGCGAGAAACCGAAACCACCTACAAGATGAAGCTCGAAGTATGGGGCGTTTTTGACGATTCGGACGCTTTTCAAGAGGTGATCGGGAAGTACAAAGAACTCAATCCGAATGTTGCCGAGATATCCTATCGAAAGTTCAATGTCGACACCTACCGGCAGGATCTCTTGGACGCGCTTGCTGCGGGGAACGGACCGGATATTTTCCTGGTACGGAATTCCTGGACTCCCGCCTTTGCCGACAAAATCGTTGTGGCGCCCGACGGCATGATTGATGAGCGGAGTTTTCGGAATACGTTTGTCGACGCGGTCGGGGATGACTTCGTAACGTCCGAAGGGAAAATTTCCGGGATCGCGCTCTCCGCGGATTCGCTCTCGCTCTACTACAACAAGGACCTCTTGGACGCCGCCGGCATCGCGCAGCCCCCGCTTTCCTGGGACGAATTTCAGGATGATGTGCGGCTTTTGACGCGGATCAATTCGTTTGGTGAAATCACGCAGTCGGGCGTCGCGCTCGGCACGTCGGCGAATATCAATCGTTCGACCGACGTCCTCTCAGCGCTCTTCCTTCAAAACGGCGTCCTGGTCCCGCGCGGCGCAAGCGACGACCTGCGACTCTCGGGCGCCGCGGGTGTGAACGCGCTCTCGTTCTACACGCAGTTTGCCAGTCCCACCTCGTCCCTCTATACGTGGAATCCGGTGATGCACTACTCGATCGACGCTTTCTATGAGGGAACCGCCGCGATGATGATCAACTATTCGTGGCACTACGATACGATCAAACGGAAAAATATAAAGCTCAATTTCGCCGTGGCGCCCCTCCCGCAACCCCTTGGCGCCCAACCCTTCAACTTTCCCAACTATTGGGGTTTTGTGGTTGCCAAGAATAAGACCGCGCCCAAGGAAACAAAGGACGCGGCGCTCTATTCTACGGCGCGCATTTTTGAGGCCTGGCAGTTCCTGAAATATGCCGCTTTTCCCAATACCGGCTCCGTGACGCTCCAAAACGCACTTACGGGGAATACCAAAACTTTCCCGACTACGTTCGA
>JAYRSG010000100.1:0-2433 GCA_041920175.1 Candidatus Moraniibacteriota bacterium
AGCATCGCTTGCTTCGACACTCCCTGAATAGGTGATATCGGGGAGTGAGAGAGGCAAGTGAAGAAAGATATAGAAGAAGGAATAAAGAATTAAGAATTAAAAAAAAGAATGAAGAATGGGAACATGGAGTAGAAAGCGTTATTCCTGATTCCTTATTCTTGATTCTCATACGTGTATGGCAAAGATATTGGGAATAGATCTCGGGACGACGAATTCGGCGATGGCGTTTGTCGAAGGGGGGACCCCGACGATTGTGGAGAACAAGGAGGGGAATCGAACGACGCCGTCGATGGTGGCGATTTCGAAGACGGGGGAGCGGCTCGTGGGGCTTCTCGCGAAGCGGCAGTCGGTGACCAATCCGGAGAACACGCTCTTTTCGATCAAACGGCTTATCGGACGGCGCCACGATGACGCGGAGGTGGTGCGCGATCAGAAAACGCTTCCGTACAAAATCGTGAAGGCGGGTGAAGGAGTGAAGGTGGTGATGGGCGGCAAGGAATATTCACCGCAGGAAATTTCGGCGATGGTATTGCAGAAGCTGAAGGCCGATGCCGAGGATCGTTTGGGTGAAAAAATCACCGAGGCGGTCATCACCGTCCCGGCGTATTTTGACGACTCGCAGCGAAAGGCAACCAAAGAAGCGGGCGAGATTGCGGGTTTGAACGTGCGTCGCATTATCAACGAGCCGACGGCGGCCGCGCTCGCCTATGGCTTCAACAAAAAGAAAGACGAGAAAATCGCCGTGTACGATTTGGGCGGTGGCACGTTTGATATTTCCATTCTCGAAGTGGCGGCGGATACGGTCGAGGTGCGTTCGACCAATGGCGATACGCATTTGGGCGGCGACGACTTTGACCAGAAGGTGATTCACTGGATACTTGACGAATTTCGAAAACAAGAAGGACTCGACCTCTCGAAAGATCCACTTGCTCTCCAGCGCATCAAGGAGGCCGCGGAAAAGGCGAAGATCGAACTTTCGACTGCGCAGGATACGGAGATCAATCAGCCCTTCATCACGAGCGATTCATCGGGTCCCAAACACCTCGTGATGAAACTCACGCGCGCGAAGCTCGAGGAGCTGGTGCATGACCTCGTTCTGGAGACGCTCGAGCCGGTGAAACGGGCGCTCAAAGACGCCAATATGACCGCGAAGGATATCAACGAGGTGGTGATGGTGGGCGGGATGACGCGGATGCCTTTGGTCTTGAAAACGGTCGAAGAATTTTTCGGCAAGAAGCCGGATATTTCCGTGAACCCGGACGAGGTCGTCGCGATCGGCGCGGCGATCCAAGGAGGTGTCCTCGAGGGGTCCGTGAAGGATGTGCTCCTTCTCGATGTGACGCCCTTGACGCTCGGCATTGAAACCTTGGGCGGCATGCGGACCCCAATCATCGATGCCAATTCGGCAATTCCGATTTCGCAGTCCAAGACGTTTTCGACGGCGGCGGATTCTCAACCCTCGGTCGAGATTCATGTTCTCCAGGGGGAACGCGAGACGGCGGCGGACAACAAATCGCTCGGACGCTTTATTCTGGACGGCATACCACCCGCACCTCGAGGCGTGCCGCAGATCGAAGTGAAATTTGATATTGACGCCAACGGTATCCTCTCGGTGACGGCGAAAGATAAAGCGACCAACAAAACACAGACGATTCGCATCGAATCCTCAACCGGACTCTCAAAGGAAGAAGTCGAGCGGATGAAGAAGGACGCCGAACTTCACGCCGAAGAAGACAAGCGTAAGAAAGAATTGGTCGAGGCGCGCAATCTCGCCGACAGTCTCGTCTATACGACCGAAAAGGCGCTCCGCGAAGCGGGCGACAAGGTGACGGCGGAAGAGAAGAAACCCGTCGAAGAGGCTATCACCGAACTTAACAAAGTGAAGAACGGCGATGATCTCGAGGCGATCAAGAAAGCGTCACAGAACCTTTCCGAATCCGCGCAAAAAATTGGCGAGAAACTCTACAAGGCATCACAAGAAACAGGAAACAAGGAGCAAGGAGCAGGGAATCGTCCCCAACCCGGAAGCGGAGACACTCCGCCGGAGAGTGAACCGAAAGATGCTGAGGTGGAAGATGAAAAAAAGGAGTAATGATTCGGTTTGGCGGGGTAAGGGCGGGGCGAAAGCCTCGCCTTTTCTTTTCCTTGCCTCAAAATGGGGTTTTGGTACAATGGGACAAGAGGGGGAATTTTTTTCTTTTACCTATGGAAAACGAAACCGGGCGGCCGCGGTACTCGGTGGTGGTGCCGCTTTTTAACGAAGAGGGGAATGTGGAAGAGCTCCACCGACGGATTGTTGAGACATTTTCGAAACTCGGCGGGAGTTTCGAGATCCTTTTCGTTGATGACGGTTCGCGAGACGGGACGCTCGAGAAGTGTCGCGCGCTCTCACCGCTCATTTTGATTTCGTTCCGACGAAACTTCGGACAGAGC
>JAYRSG010000101.1:0-4802 GCA_041920175.1 Candidatus Moraniibacteriota bacterium
CGATTTTTAACGCGTTTGCGTTGGTATCGAGAGGGGAGAGCTGGTCAAAATACTGGATATTGATATTGTTTCCCAGCCGACAGTACCCGTGGGTTGGCGGGTTAACCCCTTTCAAAATTCCAAGGAATGACGATTTTCCGGTACCATTCCGACCCACAAGAGCAACCCTTTCTCCGAAGCGCATCTCAAGACGAACATTCTTGAACAGGAGGTGAGTGCTGTCGTGTCCGAACCAAAGATTCTCGCACACAACAATTTGCTTCCCACCCTTTCTGTCGATATTTGCCGATTGAAGTTCGATCTTCTTTCGGTCGGCAGAAGGTTTTGTTCCGTGTTCTGACTGGCGTCTCTCGAGCTCACGCTTCCGACTCTGATAGACACCGGATCCCTTTGTGTTGAATCTCGCTCGAAGCTGAAGTATCCGCACGGCATTTTCAAGTCGGCGAATATCTTTCTTTTCGGCTTCCCACCGTCGAGCTTCGGCTTCGATTTCTTTTTGACGTTGCTCCAAGTAGGCTTCATACGTTCCGGATACCGTTCGAATTCGCTCATCTTCAATCTCGATTATTTTCGTTGCCACCCCGTTAATGAGGTAATGGTCGTGTGAGACGAAAACGATGGCTCCCCAATACTTTCCCAATATCTCGAGGAGCTTACTTCGAGCGATGATATCGAGGTGATTCTCGGGCTCATCGATGAAGAGGAAGTTTGGAGATGACGCGAGCTGGTACGCTATGTCCAAAATTTTTTGTTGCCCGCCGCTGAGCGCGCTTATTCTGAGGTCGAGCACCGCGTCGCTATTTTCTTGGAACCCAAGTTTGCCCATTATCCTTAGGCATTCATCGGGGTGATCAAGCTCTGTGATGATTTCAAGAACTGATTTAGAGGGGTTGAGAGTCGGCTCTTGGGATGCGTAGCCTCTTTTTACCCAATCGTCACAAATCAGTTTTCCGCTGTCCAATGGTTCGAGACCACAGAGAATTTTCATCAATGTGGATTTTCCTACGCCATTTTCACCGATTATGGCTATGCGGTCGCCTTGGTGAATGGTGACGGATATATTCTCAAAAATCTTCTTTGCGCTAAAGGACTTTGAGACATTTATGGCTGATATTGCTTCCATCTCGATTACCTCGCTTAATTTGCTGGAATAGATTGAAATTGGTAAAAAGCTACTTGGGAGTCTAACCCGAAAAAATAAATTTTGTCAATATCGCCTCGCTATTATCTTGGAAAATATTACAGAAGTTTTATTTTTATCCCAACAACAGTTTCTTTCTGTTCTCGTTCGGGTGCATAGAACCTGTGGACGCTTTCGAGTAAGGACTCTTTGTCGGTTCCGCCAAATGACTCGACGGGAAAGTCGTCAAAAAGTTCCGAAAATGTCTTGTATCGAAGAAACGCAACCACCTCCGTTCGAATTGTTTCTTGTTTTTCCGGTTGTTTCTGAAATTCGATAACATCGCCAAGCTGAATGGTTTTTCTTTTCTCGTCGAACAATCGAAGTTCGATCGTCTTTTTTCCGCTCCGTATTTTCTCGAATGATTCCGACTGGAGACCCATAATATGCACAGTAGCCATAGTGTTTGCAAAAAGGTTATTGAACGCTCTCTTAGGCATGAGTTTTATAGAGAAATGACGACTGTTTTTAATATACCCGATAGACAGATAAAGAAACAAACATGAGAGTCACCTGCTGCGACGCCACTACACTTACAGCGTCCTTTTGCCTGTGCTGGGCGGTGGTGGTATCATTTCTATCATGGAATCCACATCCCTCTCGCTCGCCAAGCCCTATCTCGGAAAAGAAGTCGAGGTCATTATCGACCGTCCGCTCGGAAGCAAACATCCCAAGCACGGCTTTGTCTACGAAGCGAACTATGGGTATATTCCCGGTACGAAAGCGCCTGATGGAGAGGAGTTGGATGCGTATGTTCTTGGTATCGAAAAGCCGATAGAATCCTTTAGGGGAAAGTGCATTGCCATTATCCACCGTCTGAACGATGACGACGACAAACTGGTGATCATTCCGAAATCGAATGAGAATATATCTGATGAAGAAATTCGAAAGGCGACGCATTTTCAAGAACAGTTTTTTCATTCGGAAATAATTCGAATGTAATGAGGTAGAACCTATGAACATCGAATACGAAGCGACATTTCTGAATATTGAGAAGGATGATATGCGGAAACGACTCAAGGCGGCGGGCGCTGTTTTGGTGCGACCGGAATACATCCAAAAAAGAAAGACGTTTCAGCTCCCAAAAGAAAAACGATCGGAGGGTGTGTGGCTTCGTGTGCGCGATGAGGGAGACAAGATAACCATGAGCCTCAAAGTCGTGGATGGCGATGCCATTACCGATCAAAAAGAAACATGTCTTCTGGTGAACGACTTTTTGTCCGCATGTGAGCTCTTATCTATGATCGGTTGCGAAGAGAAATCGTATCAGGTGACAAAACGCGAACTCTGGATGCTTGATGGGGTGGAAATCACCATAGACGAGTGGCCGTTTCTGGAACCGTTTGTGGAAGTGGAGGGCAATTCGGAAGAATCGGTAAAACGTGTTTCCGAGAAGCTCGGACTCAAGTATTCCGAAGCGCTTTTCTGTGCGGTCGGGACACTCTATCAGCTCAAATATGGCATAACGCTTGATGAGATAAACAATCGAACGCCGCTTCTCGATTTCGATATGCCGAACCCGTTTGTTTCGTAACCCTTTCCATAGCATCGTTCTTCTAAGAATTTTTTCTGGTAACACAATGCTATGAGAAAACTCATTGTACTCACGTTTCTTTCCCTCGACGGTGTCATGCAAGCGCCGGGCGGACCCGAGGAAGATACCTCGGGCAGCTTCAAATACGGCGGGTGGACGGTGCCCTATTTCGACGACTTCGCGGGTAAAATCATGGGCGAACAAATGAGTAAACCTGCCGATTTGCTTCTGGGCCGAAAAACATTTGAGATATTTGCCTCGTACTGGCCGCAACATGCTGACACATGGCCGGGCGTTAACGAGGCTACTAAATATGTCGCGTCAAACACGCTTTCTTCATCCGATTGGCAAAACACCGTCTTTTTGAAGGGAAATGTGGCGGGGGAGATAAAGAAGCTGAAAGAACAAGATGGTCCCGACTTACAGGTGCACGGCAGTGGCAATCTCATCCAGACACTTATGAAGCACGATTTGGTAGACGAGTTTTGGCTTAAAATATTTCCCGTGACACTCGGCGCCGGGAAGCGCCTCTTTGCCGAGGGGACAATTCCAATGGCTTTCAAACTCACAGAGAGCAAAGTTTCACCAAGCGGCGTCATCATCGCCAATTATGAGCGCGCGGGGGAAGTGAAAACTGGCTCATTCTCATGAACAGTATGAATATTTCAAGAACAAAATTCGTTGTCCTCTTCCTCGTTTTCGGGTTTGTCTTTCTTTTCATTACCACCTCACTTTTGGGATCAACCGGTCCTCGTGGCTTCCCTCAGTTTCCCGACTCTGTCCTCGGAACTGGTGGCGACTCATCGATAGCCTGGAAGCGTGCCGTGTCCGCGATCATACTCCCTGTCAAAGTTGTTTTGATAGGACCTTTGGCTTTGCCACAGATTAATTTCCTGAAAGAAGACCCGCCACCTCCGTTTATCGGCATCTACTTCACTTTTTACTGGACTCTCCTTGCCTCGGTTCTTCATTACCTTCTTGGTACACTGAAGCGCTCTTGAAGGATGGGATTGAAAAATTGGTCAAGCGTCTTTTTATCAGTTTTTGACAAAAAATAGTGAATAGACTATAATAATCGCAGAGTATTCACTAAAAAGTATGGCCATAACCAAACCGATTCGAGATCGTATTCAGGCTTTGAAAGGCGAATTTGATGCTCTCAAGAAGGGAAAAGAGGCGCTTCTTGCCTTAATTGATGAGGCGGAAATTCCCGAGAGCGTCTACAACTCGAACGCTATCGAGAATTCTACGCTCACGCTCAAAGAAACAGAAAAGATTCTCCTCGATATGGAGGTGTCGCGCGATGTGTCCGTGCGCGAAGTGTTCGAGGCGAAAAACCTCGCCCGCGTGGTGAGTTTCATTCGAACGAAATCACAAGAGAAAGAGCTTGATCGAGAGGAAATACTGTTGCTTCACACAATGCTTATCGGAGGCATTGATGACTCTATAGCCGGGAGATTTCGGGAGAAAGGGGAATATGTTCGAGTCGGAACGCATATCGCTCCGGCGCCGGAACATGTCGAGACTATGATCGCTTCGATTCTTTCTGAATACGGGAAGAGCGGCGGCGCATATTTCCTGGATGCGATCGCGAAGTTTCATTTGGATTTCGAGACCGTTCACCCGTTTTGCGATGGAAACGGTCGCATTGGTCGCGTGATCATTTCGTATCAGCTTCTTCGCCTCGGTTTTCCTCTGATCATTATTCGCGACAAGGGGAAGGAAACGTACTATCAGTCTTTTTCCGAGTATCGCGAGAAAAAGAGCTCGAAGATGATGGAAAAAGTTCTCTCGCTCGCACTTCTCGAATCGCTTCACAAGCGGATTGCGTATCTGAAGGGAGAGTCTATCGTTACGCTTTCCGAGTACGCAAAAAAACACGAGAAAAAATCTCCCGCCCTGTTCAATGCCGCTCGTCGTCAAAACATTCCGGCGTTTCGAGAGAAAGGCGTTTGGAAAATCGGGGAGAGATCCGAAGAGAACTGAAGGTGAACAAAAAGTTCTAGATGAGAGGGATAACCTCTCTTATGAGAGCGGTCGCTTCTTCCGGAAACGGTATCGCCCGCTCCCACTCAAACGTTCGAAAGC
>JAYRSG010000102.1:0-3819 GCA_041920175.1 Candidatus Moraniibacteriota bacterium
TTAATGCAGCCGAATTCCGGCACATCGAGTATTTTTTTGGGAAGGATTTTCCCGTAGGCGGCAACGACGGCGATATCGGGTCGATATTTTTCGAAAGTGCCAATTGCTTCATCGTCAAGACGACTCGGCTGTTCGATGGGAATTCCTTTTGCTTCGGCAAGAATTTTGACCGGACTTTTTTCCATTTTTTGGTCTCGACCGGACGGTTTGTCGGGTTGAGTGTAAATCGCGATGACACTATAGTTCGCTTCGATGAGTGAGCGAAGTATCGTTTCGGCGAAGGCGGGTGTTCCCATGAACACGACTCGGGTTTTTGATGGGTCGGACATAAGAGAAAGATTATAATGTTCAATTTAGGGCTTATACCAAATTACCCTAATTTCTGCCACCTTGTGAGTTGCCTCGACCGTAAAAAATATTTTTTCTCACATGCTCCTCTCTATCGGAGCAAACTAGAGAAAAATTATTTTTTACGGTCTCGGCGTGCAATAATTTTAGAACAATTTTATTTGATTTGACATTAGAGGGCGTATTGTTTTTTGTTTTTTTGGTTTTTGTATCGGTCGGCGATCAAGATGCCGTCCAAGTGATCCACTTCGTGTTGGATGACAATCGCGAAGAGTCCCGAAACGCGCTTCTTCACTTCTTTGCCGTGCTCGTCTTCGTAGCGTACGGTGATTCGCTCGGAACGCTCGATGAGGAAAAATTCTCCCGGGAGACTCAAGCACCCCTCTTCGAAGAGGATTTTTTCGCGTGAGAAGGAGGTGATTTTGGGATTGATCATCACCGTTCGTTTTCCCTCGACTTCGATGACCGCGAGACGAATCGATCGATCTATCTGCGGCGCGGCGAGTCCGATTCCTTCGGCTGCGCGGAGCGAATCGAACATAACGGGAATGAGATTCTGAATGTCCGGATCAAGCGGGTTTTTTACCCGATCCGTTTTGCGGTGAAGTATCACCGTTTCTTTTCCGGTGACAATAGGGAGAAGGGTCATACGCGATTTCGTTCTATGGTCCAAGCGTGAGAAAGGGTGCAAAAAATATTTTCAAACACGGAAATGGATGAGGCGTGACCAGAAGGATCAATCGTCTCTCGGATGGTGAGGCGCTGTTCGAATCGTCGCTCCCGCGTTTTCCGAACGATTTCGGAAACGACGATATATGTTTTTCGGGGAAGCTTTTTTTGTTCCGTTTCGAATCGGTTTCGTACGCTTTCAACTTCTTCGCGGAGCTTTTTTTCGGAAGAGAAACGGCATACGAGTTGCGTGACAGCTCCAAATGGTGGGTAGAGAAACAGTCGACGGTCATCTTCGACGGTTTTGAAAAATTCCACGATCCTTTCCTGTTTGAGAAATTCGAAGAGGGGATTTTCCGGATGGAATGTTTGCAGGAAAATGTCGCCGATGTTCGATGAGTCTCTCCCGATTCGACCGGCAAGAGAGAGAAATGCCCGGAGTGCCCGTTCGTCGGAATCCCATCGGGACATTCCGAGAATCGCATCCGCATCTATCATAGCAACGAGGGAGACTCGGGGCAAGTCCCAGCCGCGGATACCTTGTTCAGTTGTGATGAGAACATCCCGTTCGCCTCGTACGAATTCCCGCAGTTCGAGAAAAGTCTTTTTTCGTTGACGAGTATTTTTGTCGTACCGAACGAGACGAATGTCTGGAAATTTCCGGCGAAGATCGCGTTCGATGCGTTCGGTGCCGATACCGATTTGTTTCAGAACGATGGAACCGCAAATGGGACACGATGGCGTCGCTCCGAATGTGTCGCCGCATCCGGCGCACCGGTACTCGCCGTCTTTTTGGTATGAGAGCGCTCGCGAACAAATGCGGCATCGCACAACGTTTTTGCATTCGGCGCATACCGAAAATGCGCTCATGCCCGAACGGGAAACGAAGAGAATGATCTGGTGTTTTCGTTCGATCGCGGAGGCGATCGCGTATTTCAACTCGTCAGAAATGGGCGAAAGTTTTTTCTTCCATTGTTCGAGGCGGAGATTGACGATGTGCCAGGATTTTTTCTGTTCGAAAAATGGGAGGAGTTCGACGAGCGAGCCGGTTTCTTGCGCGCGGAAGAATGAAGCGAATGATGGTGTCGAGGAGGCGGAGATGAATTTTGCTCGGTGGAGTTCGGCGAGTTTCGAAGTGATAGCGCGTACCGAAAGCGTGAGGGTTGTCCCGAACGCTTCGTACGAAGGAGCGTCGGCATCATCGAGAACGATGAGGCGGAGATTTCGGAAAGGAAGGAAAATCGTCGAACGTGTGCCGAGAATGATTTTCGTTAAGCCTTTTTGAATATTTTCTCGGAGCACCGATGCTTCACTCTCTTTCAGATGCGCGTGAAACACAGCGACGCGTCGCGTTCCGAAAATTTTTCCGTATCGAATTTCTTCTTGAATGAGAATGGCGGGATCAGAGACGATGACGAGTGCTTGTCCGTCTGACATGAGGAGTGTCCGTATGAGTTCGAACATGACGAATGTTTTCCCAGATGCCGGAGGCCCGAAGAGGAGCGGAAGTGGGGACGTCGAATCGAGAAGCTTCTGTGTCGCTTTTCTTTGCTCGAGAGTGAGGCGATATTTTTTCGTGAGAGACGCGGGGAGGGATTTTGGATTTTTCGGTTGCGAAATTGACGTCAACTCGAGTATTTTCGGAATGAATCGTTCGAGCGCCGTACCGAGTGCGACTCGAGATTCATTGGCGAGGTATTCGGCGAGTGCCAATTGCTCTTTTGAGAGGAAAGAAACGGACAAGATTTTCCGGATCGCTTTGTATCGAAAGTGTCGCGATGATGGCGCATCTTCTCTGGGTCCATTCCACACGACTCCCCGCACTGTTCGCGGTCCGAAGGGAATGGAGACGACCGATCCCGGCGGAATCGTCTCGGTATCTTTTTCCGGAAGATACGAAAATATTCCCGATTTTCCAAACGGGATCGGAACGAGGGGAGCGATGGAGAGGATGTTTTGCTTTTTGTTCATCGGTTTCATAGTAGCAGAAGCCTTTCTCTTTGAAAATTTGCTTCAAATACCGCTTTTTGGTAGGGTAGAGCCATATGAAAGCGCGGAAAATATTTTTGGGATTTCGGATTCCGAAGGAGGTGGCGAAGCGGCTCGGAAAGAGGATGGAGGCGTGGGACGGTCTCCCGCTTCGACTCACCAAAGAAGCGAATCTGCATGTGACGCTTCTCTTTATCGGATTTCGGTACGATGAAGACATCGCGCTTATTGCGGAGCGCCTGCGGGAGCTCGCGTTGTCCGTCGAAGCGTTTGATCTTTTGCTTGACCGAATTACGCTTCTTCCCGAAGAGGGAAAAAACGCGCGGAGTCTTCTCTGGTATACGGGTCCCGAGAGTGAAGAGTTGCTTGTTTTGTATAATCGTGTCCGCGAGGCGCTCGATATTGAAGATGCTCCGCGGAAGAGTTTCCGTCCGCACGTCACCCTCGCCCGCGTCCGTAAAAAGAAATGGGACGCGCTCACCGAAAAGCCTGATCTCGAATCCTCATGGACTGCTTCCATTCCCATTTCGAGCATGGTTCTCTTTGAAAGTATCTTTTCCAAAGAAGAAGGGCTGCATTATGAAGCGCTCGAGGAGTTTCCGCTCGAAGGAGAAGGTGCGTAAGACAGTAAGAGACTGTCCGAAAACTCTCTTTCGTCGCAAAATATGGAGTTTTCGGACAGGCTCTAAGGGTTTCTCCCAAGAAAAAATAGTGACATACAAAATGTAGCGACCTTGCGCGATCGCGCAAGGTCGCTACATTTTGTATGTCACTATTTTTTCTTGGGAGAAACCCTTAGAGCCTGTCCGAAAA
>JAYRSG010000103.1:0-12270 GCA_041920175.1 Candidatus Moraniibacteriota bacterium
AGTGGGAACGAGCACGACGACTACATTCTCGAATACCGGTTTGACGGCAGAGACAACCTTTAATTACCGTGTGACGGCGGCGGACGCAGCAGGGAATGTGTCGGCTCCATCCACGGCGTCTCAAGTGACGACGGGTCAAGATACGGCAGCGCCGAGTACGCCGACCGGAGTTGGAGCAACCGCGAGTTCCATTTCGCAGATCAATGTTTCTTGGACCGCTTCGACCGATAATATTGGTGTGACGGGATATCGAGTCTACCGTTGTCAGGGAACGAGTTGTACGCCGACCACGCAGGTGGGAACGCCGACCGGAACAACCTACAACGATACGGGTCTTACCGTGAGCACGACCTATCGGTATCGCGTGGCGGCGGTGGACGCGCGCGGAAACGTGTCTCCACAATCGGCCATTGTTCAGGCAACGACCAATTCCGATACGGTGGCACCCTCAGTTCCGACCGGACTCAACGGAACGGCGACCTCGATGACGGAGATTGGTCTTACCTGGACGGCCTCGACGGATAATGTTGGCGTGACCGGATATCGAATCTTCCGAAACGGAACGCAGATCGGCGTTTCTGCGACCACGAATTATTCCGATACCGGACTCACTCGTTCGACCGCATACTCCTATACGGTACTCGCGTATGACGCGGCAGGACTCACCTCGGCGCAAACGGCTCCGGTATCAGTGACGACCTTGGGCGATACGCAGGCGCCCACGGTTCCGACGGGACTTATCGGTACGGCAGTATCCATGACCGAGGTCAATCTTACGTGGAACGCCTCGACGGATAATATCGGTGTCGTCGGTTATCGAGTGTTCCGGAACGGGACGCAAATTGCCGAAGTGACAACGGGAACGACATACAGCGATACGGGGCTTACTCAGAATACGAGTTACTCGTATACGGTGCTCGCTTATGACGCGGATGGAAACGCTTCATCGCAATCCTCGCCACCGGTTTCGGTGACGACCTTGGCGAGACGCTACACTATCGCGGACTTCGCGGCACTCGTCTCGAAGTGGCTCCAGAATGTGACGAGCGATCCGTCGGACGTGAACAATGACGGCGTCGTCAACACGCGAGATATTGGTATCATGATGAGCAATTGGCAATAACGCCATGCTCGGAACGATTCCGAATCGCTACAGACCCTCCCCGGACGCGGGGAGGGTTTTGTTTTCTTGAAATTTTGCACATCCAATGCCGTAGAGACGCAAGATTTTGCGTCTCCGAATGATCAGAATACGGCTTATTCAAAAGACATTTGACAAGAATATTCCCGAGCGTATACTTACTGGTGTATAATCAGTAAACAAAAAGCGTATGAATATTTTGACGCCGAAGCAGAAAATCGTTCTGCAAGCGATTCGACAGTTTTTTTCGGAAAAGGGGAAGATGCCGACGGTGCGCGAGCTTCGGGAGGAGTCGGGACGGCTCGGGCTTCGGCTCAAGAGCCTGCGAAGTTTTTTCGTTTATCTCAATGAGCTGGAGGACAAAGGGTTTATCGAGCGGACGCGCGAAGATCGCGGAATCAAATTGAAAGAACTGACGAGCAATATGTTCGTCAATATTCCCATTCTCGGGACGGCGAATGCTGGGACGGCACTCTCTTTTGCCGACGAATATGTCGAGGGATATCTCAAGGTGTCGCGCAAAATCGTGAAGAGCAGTAAGAATGTCTTTGCGGTGCAAATTGCCGGGACGAGTATGAATCAAGCGCTCGTCGAAGGGAAGACGATCGAAGATGGGGATTTTGTCTTGGTAAACGGCGATGTAAAGGATTATAAAACCGGCGACAAAGTGCTCGTCGTGATTGATGGACTCGCGACGGTCAAGACTTTTCGGACGGTTGATGGGAAAAATATCGTTCTTCTGCCGGAGTCGAGCGATCCCAAGCACAAAGCGATCTTCTTGACCGAAGAAGATAATTTCGTCTTGAATGGAAAAGTGGTTGATGTGCTTAAGCTGAGCTAAAGCACTGTCGCAAAATAACTTCCACAAAAATATAACTATCATCAAAGAACAATCGTATTTGTTTGCTTGTGAATAGAGGAAATTAATTTGCGACGATGCCTAAGGTTACCAGTAATCGGCGCCAAATCCTCAGCTTTCAGTCTTCAATTGCTTAACAAAGAGTTCTGTTGACTGTTTTCTGCTCATTGCTCCTTGAATCTTGAATTTTGTGCTATACTGTCTCCATGATGCGCGTTGCCATTACCTTCGAAATCAATCAAAAAATATCGAGTACGCTTTCGATTCTTTTGGTTCTCCTTTTGAGTACGCTCGTGGCGCTTCTTACTCTCAAGGCGGCGCGGGATATTATTGATATGGCGGAGAGATCCTCAATCTATCATATTGAGAAGCGCACCGGAGGTGTCTCGGCGGAAGTTGGAAAATAGGAACTCTTCTTTTTTTGGGATTTTTAAGAGGCTATCCGTTTGTGGCGGATAGCCTCTGTTGAATTGCAACGGTGTTCATCGCTTCCCCCTTACTTCTTTTACTCAAGGCGTAAGGCGGTTGAAAATCCTCCGTATGTACTTCTCTCGTTGTTGTAGTAGAGGAGAATTTCCAAGGGACACAATCGAAGAATATCCGATCCTCCGAAATTGGGTTCGAATTCAAAACAAGGAAGTCCAAACTTTCCATTTTCTGAACCGTTCCCGATTTTTATTCCCGTTGCGAGTGACGCTGTCCACATATTCAAATCATACAGCCACAGTGTCGCTATGTTTTGAACGGAGAGCGCCCCTGCCATAAGGCCGAGTGGGAGAGGGAGTTTTTTTCTATCAATTCTCATTGGTCCTTCACGATAGGGAATTTCTCTTCCCAAGTCCATATTGAATACCACGAAATCTCCCTCTTGCTTCGCGGTCATTTCTTCGAAGTCCCAATACAGTTCTCCTTGGATGAGAAGCTCCTTACCACTTCGCCCTTCGATTTCGTTATGAAACTGAATGTTCTTTCCACTTTCTTTGCAGGAATCAGCGAGTATTTGGAGAAATTTTAGCTCCTTATAGATGCTTGGCTGATCCTTGCCGAAAATAATACTCGTTTTTGGCAGAACACAAAGGAAAGAGTGATTAGTCTTTCCTTGCAGCGCGAGATTATAGGCTTTCGCGTCCAAACCCCCCTTCAGCTGGGAAAATCTGTGCTTCCATACAGCTATCTGCTTCTCTGGGCTTTCCGCATAAACATTTTTCAATCTGTTAAGGGCGTTCACGAGATACTCCTTTGCCTTTTTTGGAAAAAAAGGGCAGTGGACAGTAAATTGGAAAATAACCGAGTAGAAGAGAGAAAAAAAGAAAAACGAAAAACTTAAAACTTCTTTTTTCTCTTTTGCAAGCTCCAGCATAGCGCTGAATTGGTATTTCGTCAATAGTAACTGACCTGTTTATTCTTAGAATATTTGCCATTTTACAAGAAATTCTTTGACGGAAAGGGGAAAATAAAGCTAGAGTGGAGGGTATGAATGAACGTATTCGACAAGAAGTATTTCGAGAATTGTTTCCCCGTGAACCCGCTTTTCGGTGGCGGCAGGTTGAACGCGCATTCCTCGACTTTTCGGTTTCGGAGTGGGAGGGTGTGACGACGCTTTCGAAGGAAATGCGCGGGAAAATTTTGGCGAGCATTCCGTGGATGTCGCTTCGAGAGGTGACGGTTCTTCGAAGTCGAGACGGGGACACGAAGAAGGCGATTTTGGAATGCATCGATGGGGTTCGCATTGAGACGGTGCTCATGCGGAATGCGCGTGGACATTGGAGTGTCTGCGTGTCGTCGCAGGTGGGGTGCGCGATGGGGTGTACCTTTTGCGCAACGGGGAGTATGGGGTTCTCGCGAAATCTCACGGCGGATGAAATCCTCGATCAGTTTCGGTTTTGGCAATATCATTTGGCGTTTCAAGAAAAAAATAGTAAAAAAGACAAAGCCGAAAATGCCTCGACGCTCATTTCCAATGTTGTTTTTATGGGGATGGGAGAACCCTTGGCAAACTATGAATCGGTGCGCGAAGCGGTTCGGACACTTCTCGAAAATACCTCGCTTGGGGCGACACGCATTACCGTCTCGACGGTGGGACTCCTCCCTGCCATGAGGCGACTTCTCAATGATTCTCTGTGGCCGCCGGTTCGACTTGCCATCTCGCTTCATAGCGCCGATAGGAAAACAAGAAAGCGCCTCATGCCGTCGTCGTTTGACTCTTTTCTTGATGATCTCGCGAAGTGGACCGAAGAATATTTTGCAATGCACGACGAGCGACGCCGGCATTTGACATTCGAATATATTTTGCTTTTTGGCGTGAATGACAGTCCGGAGGATGCCAAGAAGCTTATTGATTTTTCTCGGAAAGTCGGAAAGGTAAAGGTGAATCTCATTCCGTACAACAAAACAGCGAGCGGTCACTGCGGAAGCGACGAAGAAAACGCGAAGAAATTTTTGGGACAACTGAAGAGAGCGGGGATTATCGCCACTATTCGAAAATCAATGGGCGACGATATCGCCGCGGCATGTGGTCAACTCCTTCAAATGCAAAATTCAAAATGAGAAGATCTATGCCAAAATATTTTTTGAAAACTTTCGGGTGTCAGCAGAATGTGGCGGACAGCGAGCGGATCGCGGCGTATTATGTGTCGCGCGGATTTGGGGTGGCTTCGTCCGAGAAGCAGGCGGATACGATCGTGATCAACACCTGTGTCGTCCGCGAGCGGGCGGCGGAGAAAGTATTCGGGCTCCTACGAAATTTCGCACCTCTCAAGGAAAAAAAACCTCACCTCGCCTTTGTCATTACGGGGTGTCTCATCGGCGCGGCGAGTCGCGAGCCGTCGGGGAAAATGATGAGGGCGCTCCGAGCGCGATTGCCGGAAGCGCAATTTTTGCCGCTTGAAGAAGTGGGGTTTGAGTACGCGCCAAAACGCGCGGCGGGGCGACTCGCGTCTATCCCGATTTCGAACGGGTGCAATAACTTTTGCACCTACTGCATCGTTCCGTTCTCGCGCGGGAAAGAGCGCTCGCGCGCGTTTTCCGACATTCTCGACGAGGTGCGGGAAGTAGCTTCTTCTGGTCGGGATGAGATTCTTCTTTTGGGACAAAACGTGAATTCGTACGGGGCGGATTTTCTTCTCGACGCGCTTTCCAAAAAGTATAAACTTTTTCGATTGCCAAATGGAAAAAACGTAGAGCCTGTTTTTGTAAAACATTTGAATCGTCACCGGATCCCGACCTTATTTCCGCACCTTCTTGAGGCGGTTGCGACGATGTCAGGCGTTTCCAAAGTGTCGTTTATATCCTCGAATCCGTGGGATTTTTCGGACGAGCTGATCGAGGTGATTGCGCGACACACAAATATCGATCGGCTCATCCATCTGCCGGTTCAATCGGGGAGCGACGCGGTTTTGAAGCGCATGAATCGTTGGTATTCGCGGGATGAATATATGTCGCTCATCGAGCGAATTCGCGAGCGTATTCCGGACGTGCGTTTCACGACGGACATCATCGTGGGTTTCCCTGGAGAAACGCCGGAGGATTTTGAGGCGACGATTGATCTCGCGCGGCGGGTGAACTTTGACAAAGCCTATATCGCCTGGTACTCTCCGCGCCCCGGAACCGCCGCGTCAAAATTCCTGGACGATGTGCCGTACGCGGAGAAGAAGCGTCGATGGAAAGAACTGGATTCGTTCGTCAATAAGCCAAAAAATGAGGATGCGATTGACAAAAAGTAGATTATCTGATATAAAAAGAGCAGTCCCCGGAGAACCTTTCCGGTTTTGAAAAATGAAGTAGGAGGATTGCAAGATGGTCGCAAAGAAGTTCTTTTGGATGAACGTTGAGCAGGATGTGGATAAGGAAAGTGGGGAGGCGCTTGATGCCGATGGCATAGGCGCTTTCCGCGGCGGTGCTGTTTCGTTACTTTTTTATATCCTGCTTTTTTTTGGGATCTCTTTTTTTCTCTAGTCATGTACCGTACCCCGCTTAAGTCAAAAGGATTTGGTTTAAGCGGGTTTTCTTTTTGGGCTGGCGTGGTAGGATAGAGGCGTGTTTTGAAATTTTTTAGTCACTATGAAACAGGTCATTTCTTTATTGTCGTGGAATGTGAACGGGATCCGGGCGGCGGAACGGAAAGGATTCGCTGTGTGGATGGAGAAGGGGGAGTATGATATCGTTGCCGTCCAAGAGACCAAGGTATCGCATCCGGATCAGTTGTCGGAAAAGCTCAAGAGTCCCGACGGGTACGAGTCGTATTGGCACTCGGCATCCGAAAAGAAAGGGTATAGCGGGGTGGCGGTCTATGTGAAGGAAGCGCCGCTCGAAGTGAAGACGGATTTTGGAAAAAGTATTCTCTCCAAAGAGGGACGCGTGATTGAACTCGAATATCCGAATTTTACATTGTTGAACGTATATTTCCCAAACGGTGGATCGGGCGAAGAGCGACTCCGATACAAGCTGGAATTTTACCGGGAATTTTTGAAATATATTTTGAAGCTGCGCGAGGACGGAAAGAAGGTGATTTTTTGCGGCGACGTGAATACGGCGCATACCGAGAATGATCTCGCGCGTCCCAAAGAGAACGCGGGGACGTCCGGGTTTTTGCCCGTTGAGCGCGAGTGGATTGATCAGGTTCTGGAGCGCGGTTTCCTCGATACGTTCCGGATGTTTCACGAGGGGAATGGGCATTACACGTGGTGGGATATGAAGACGCGCGCGCGCGACCGGAATGTCGGCTGGCGGCTCGATTATTTTTTCGTTGACAGTTCTCTCCGGAAGCGTGTTTCGGACGCTTTTCTTCTCTCCGATGTCTTGGGCTCGGATCATTGCCCGGCAGGACTCAAACTTTCGATATGATGTGATCGTTATGAAAAAAATCGACACGACGAACGAAGAAAAAAGAGGAGAGATCATTCTCTGATAAAACCGTCACAGACGAGGTGATACCGAATTACCATAATCTCTGCTCCCTTCCGAGTTGCCAAGATTGCACCCCGAAAAAATCGGGGTTCACACGTTTCACGAATGCTGATCCGACGTTCAAAAAATTACTTTTTGCAATCTTGGCGTGCATGATAGAAGACTTCAGGGTAAGTTGGTATGAATGATGGGGATACCTCCTGTATCCCGTCTTTTTTTTCTGGCTGAACTCCCCTTGACAGCTATTTTCTTTGACCTATAATCTAGGTGGCAGGTTAATACGTTTCCGTTTTTCTTCGCTATGAATCATCACGCGACAAATCCCAAAGAACGATCGCTCACGCTCGTAAAGCAAGCGCAGGGGACGCTTGCGAAGGTTATCGAAATGATGGAGGCGGGTGAATATTGCCCGAATGTTATCCAACAGGTCGACAGTGTGGGCGGATTCTTGAAAAGCGCCAAGCGGGAATTGCTCGCCGGTCACTTGGATACCTGTGTTGCGAAGCGTCTCGCTGAAGACAAAGATTCGGCGATACGAGAACTTTTGAAAATATACAATCTTTCAAACTGAAAATTCATCTTACGTATATACGGCGAGTCCTATTGTCATTCCCGAGAAATCGGGAATCCAGTCACCACTTGCTAAATGTAACCACTCTACGAACAAAATCTGTAATGTGCCTCCTGAAAGCCGGTGGAACCTGGATTCCCGCTCCGCGGGAATGACGAGAGAGAAACACATATATTTCGAGTAAGATGAGTAAAAATTATATTCACGTTGTATGCAAAAAATATCCGTTTTGTTCGCAGGTTCTCTCTCCATCATCACCTTCGCCGTCGGAATGGGTACGGGCTATTTTTTCACGCCGCAATACGAACAAGAAATGTCAGAAAAAATTATGAATCTTGGGGCGGCGGATCGGCTAGTTGATCTTCGCTATCTCAATGCGATGATTGCGCACCATCGGGGTGCTGTACTCTTGGCGAAACAGGCGGAAAAGAGCGGACGGGAAGAGATACGATCGCTCGTCGGGGAGATTCAAGCATCCGAGCCGAAGCGTATCGAGGAGCTCTACGGATGGAAGAAAGAGTGGTATAGCGATGTGCGACCCGTGCGCGATCCGAAAGTTGCGAACCTCGGGACGCCGGACGACACATTTGATCTTCGCTTCCTGAACGCGCTCATCGCGCACCACGAGACAGGGAGAGCCATGACTCAAGAAATACGCCGAAAGTCGAGCCGCAATGCAGTGCTCGACAATGCCGATGCCGTCGAGTCTTTCCTGAAAACATCAGGTGAAATGTTGCGCGGTTGGCGCTCTGATTGGTACGGCGTCAGGTAATATCTTCTTTAAGAAGTTCTTTCTGTTGAATCGTCGATTGCAAAAAAGAATTTTTCTTATATACGAGTACGTAAGATTTCAAAAAATTCTTTTTTGCAATCTCCTTCATATGGAAATGGTGTAAGTAGCTTTTTTCTCCTATGGCACTGTCGCAAAAAAAATTAATCAATCCCCTGCATTAGGGCGCGCATCTTATTTTCAATTTGACATAAAAAGTGTGCAAGTTATTTTGCGACGATGCCTATGGAAACAAAAAAAACTTTTTCCGTAACCGGTATGCACTGCGCGAGTTGTGTTGCCGTCATTACCAAGAGGCTCTCCGGAATGCCCGGTGTGCGGACATGCGATGTGAACATCGCGACCGAACGGGCGGTTATCGATTTTGATCCGTCGCAAACAAATGTCGAAGAAATGAATAAAACACTTTCGCCTCTCGGGTATGCGCTTCGAAGCTTCTCGTCTGATTCGAAGAACGATGCGGTGAAAACGGCAGATGAGAAAAAAGATGCCAAAAAGGAAGAGTTGGAGAAAGAACGGGGGAAAATGCTCTTTTCATTTCCACTCTCGCTCTTTGTATTCACGCTTATGATGTGGGAGGCGGCTTCGAGGACGTTTTCTTCCGTTTTGCCGGTGCCGCTCCCCATGGAGACATTGAATTTTTTCCTCTTCATCGTTTCAACTGCCGTGTTGTTTTGGATCGGGAGTCCTTTTGTGCGCGCTATCGGAACTTTTGTGCGGCACGGGGTTGCCAGTATGAACACATTAATCGGTATCGGCACGACCACTGCCTATCTCTACAGCTTCATCATCGTTTTTTTTCCGGAAATACGGGAATACTTTTTCCTTTCACAGGACACGTACTTTGACGTCACCATCGTTGTTATCGGATTCATCGTTTTGGGAAAATATTTGGAAATGAAATCAAAACTCAAAACGGGAGATGCCATCGAAAAGCTTCTCCACCTCCAAGCGAAATCGGCGCTCGTTGAAAAAGAAGGGAAAATGGTTGAAGTGCCCGTCGAGGATATTCGTCCCGGAGATCGTGTCGTGATGAAGCCGGCCGGAACAATACCGGTTGACGGCATTCTTTTCGGAGGCGCTTCGTTTGTCGACGAGTCCATGATAACGGGAGAGTCAATTCCCGTTCACAAGAAATCGGGTGATATCGTGAGAGCCGGAACACTCAATACGACCGGAACCTTCATCTTCCGCGCGACGAAAGTTGGAAGCGAGACCCTGCTTTCCCGCATCATACGAATGGTTGAGATGGCCGAGGGGAGCAGGGCGCCCGTTCAAACTTTGGCCGATTCGATTTCCGCGGTTTTTGTTCCGTTTGTCCTCGTTCTTTCGGTTGTGACTCTTATTGCGTGGATCTTTTTCGGCGCGCCCGTTCTCGGATTTTCCCAAGCCTTGTCGCTCGGCATCCTTTCTTTTGTGGGAGTGTTGGTCATCGCGTGCCCCTGTGCTCTGGGGCTCGCCACCCCGACCGCCATTATCGTGGGCGTCGGGAAGGGCGCCGAAGAGGGAATTCTCATAAAAAATGCTTCGGCGCTCGAGAAATTGCACACCGTCGACACGATCGTGCTCGATAAGACGGGGACGCTGACCAAGGGGAAGCCGGAAGTGTCCGCGTTCACGAATTTTTCAAAAAAAAGCGATCGCGACATCCTTTCTCTCTTCGCATCCCTGGAGAGCAAATCGGAGCATCCGATCGCCGCGGCAATCGTCGAGTACGCGAAAGAGAAATCGATTTCCTTTCTCGATGCAGAGTCGTTTGAGGCGATTCCGGGAAAAGGCGTCACGGGAACAATCGGAAACAAAATTTACATCGCGGGAAACGAAACCATGCTCGAAATGAATAGTGTTGATATGCGACCGATTTCGAACGCCGAACGGAATCGGTATGAGGCGGCGACCACCGTGTTTCTTGCGAGCGATGAAACCCTTTTGGCGACCGTGTCCGTTTCCGACGAATTGAAACCGAACGCCGCGGAAACGGTTCGCTCGCTCATGAAACAAGGCATACGCATCGTCCTTCTCTCGGGAGACAGCGAGCATGTCGTTCGCGCCGTCGCCGAAAAATCCGGAATCAAGGAATATATCGCTCGCGCTCTTCCGGAAGATAAAATGAGAGAAGTGAAAAAGCTCCGGGATGCCGGTCGAGTGGTCGCCTTTGTCGGAGACGGTATCAATGATGCGCCGGCACTCGCCGGGGCCGATATCGGTATCGCCATGGCAAACGGAACGGATGCCGCCATCGAGTCGGCCGATGTTGCCATTCTCCATGGCGACATTGGAAAAATTTCCAAGGCTCTCCGTCTTTCCGCATTTACCGTTTCGGGTATCAGACAAAATCTTTTCTGGGCGTTCATCTATAATATTGTCGGCATACCGGTCGCGGGTGGTCTCCTCTATCCTTTCTTCGGTTGGACGCTCTCGCCGGTCTTTGCCGGGCTCGCGATGTCTCTTTCCAGCGTCTCGGTCGTGTTGAATTCGCTCCGCTTAAAAGCGAAGAAATTGTAAAAAAATATGAAAAAAATCACACTTCATATTGAGGGAACGCACTGCAAGGCGTGTAAAATCCTTGTTGAAGACGCGCTTGGGGAAATACCCGAAATACGCTCGGCATCTGTCGATCTCGGAAAGAAAACCGTAACCATTGAAACGACTTCCGAGAAAAATGATGGCGAGCTCGCTCTGGAATGGTCGAATCGCGTCGAGCCGAGCGGTTATTCGATTTCTTCCGAACCGCCGTCCCGCGGAAATAGATTTTCAGGTCTCTTCGGAGGCGTCTTTTTGGGAATCACCCTTCTTGTTTTATTCTTTCTCCTCCAGAAATCGGGTATGGTCAGGGTCGGTTTCGGTGAGACATTTACTCCGTTCACGGCGTTTTTCATCGGTATCGTCGCGTCTGTTTCTTCGTGTCTCGCCATCGTCGGAGGACTCGTGCTGTCACTCTCGGCGAAAGTTTCGCAACATGAATCCTCATGGAAGCCCATTGCACTTTTCCATATCGGACGCATTGCCGGGTTTGCCGTTCTCGGAGGAGTACTGGGTTTTGCCGGGAGTGCGGTTGCGATTCGTCATGAAGTGAGCGCGCTTCTCGGTATCGCCGTATCAATCATTATGATACTTCTCGGAATCAATCTTCTCGACATTTTCCATGTCACGAAGCAATGGCAACCGACTCTTGGGCGAGGGCTGTTCGATCGTTTTACCCGTTTTGAAAAGGGTGTTACGGCGCCCGCACTCGTCGGAATGGGAACCTTCTTTCTTCCGTGCGGATTCACGCAATCCATGCAGTTTGCGGCATTGTCGAGTGCGTCGGTTCTTCAGGGATTTCTCATTATGCTTTTTTTCGCGCTCGGAACTTTTCCGGTTCTCCTCGCTCTCTCGTGGGGATCGCTCACGTTTTCGGCTTCGCCGTACGCCCCCGTATTTTTCAAAACCGCCGGAACGGTCGTGATCGGTCTCGGTCTCTTCTCGTTCCTCTCCGGACTCGCCGGTCTCGGTGTCATTCGCCCGTTTTTTATTCTGTAAAAAATATAACCTTATGCTGAAAATTGCCTTTACGCTCCTCGTCGGTTTCGTTGTCTTTGCCGTCTATACGACGGTTATCTCTCCGAGTGCGCCCGAGCGGAATGATGCCCGAAAGACGCTCGAGACGGAGCGAGAATCGACGGCCATTTCTGATTCCGTGCGGGAAGAAAATGGGATACAAATCATACGTGTTCTCGCAAAGGGCGGATACTCGCCGAAGAATATCACCGGGAAAGCCGGCATCCCGACGAAGTTGGAATTGGAAACCAGGGGGACATACGACTGCTCTTCGGCTTTTACGATTCCCTCCCTCAAATATCGAACGCAACTTCCTCCGACGGGAGTGACCGATGTCGAAATCGGCACGTATGAAAAAGGATCCGAACTCCTTGCCACCTGCTCGATGGGGATGTATTCATTTACGGTGAATTTCGAATGATCCTTTCGCCGAATCTTGAAAGAAAAGAGGGATGAACAGCTCG
>JAYRSG010000104.1:0-4340 GCA_041920175.1 Candidatus Moraniibacteriota bacterium
CGGTGAGTACTCCTTCCACGTGGAAGTGTCTCGGAATGACGGGCGGCACGAGCGGACAGCGAGGTTCGGATGTTTCTTGTACCGCTACTCGCGGAAGTAGCGGCGGTGGAGGTGGTGGTACGGTTCCCGGAACCTGTTCTCTCTATACAACCGGAACAACGATTCCCGCTGGCTATGGCTCTCCCTTCAATCAACTCTCTTCCGCCAATGAACCCCTCCTTTCGGTGACCTGCTCCGATACCGGCGCGGTTATCACTGCCGGATCGCAAAACACCTACACCTACAAAACGGGTTTTGTCGCTCGAAACGGCACGTGGGAAAAGATAGACTTTTCCGGAACGCCGATGTCCAACAATACGGGATGGCTCCAGGGTTCCGCGCTCGCGACGGCGCCCGATCCCGGGACCGGCGTCAACTACGCGATTGCTTTTATCTGTCAGTATCAAAACGGCGCCTGGAAATGCGGCTGTCGCGACAGCGCGTGCGCGCAGAACTATTGGACCCTGCAGTCGTATAAGTATAGTGAGGTGAATATATTTGGATTGTAGAAGATAGAAGATAGAAGATAGAAGATAGAAGATAGAAGATAGAAGATAGAAGATAGAAGATAGAAAGAAAAAGAAACATTCGAACGCTTTATGCTCTCGTTTCATCTTTAAAAACAGGTACAAAAACATATGAATACATTTCTTTCCGGGACGCCCCGCAGAAAACTCACCATTATCGGACTCGTCATCGCTGTGATTGTTGTCGTCGTTTTCTTGGTCGTCTCGCTCTTCTCGAAATCGAATACGTCCGGTGTGCTTCCTCCGGCTCCGGAACTTCCGCCGATTCCCGCAAACCCGCCCGTTGAACAAAATGTTGATGACGGTATGACGCCACCCCCGCCTCCGACTCTGCCGGTTGAATGAGGAGTTTCGAAAATTTTGATTTTCTTTGTGGTTCACTCTATGAAATTTCTCGTCGTCTCGAGAAAAACGTCTGTGTTTTTTTTGTTGAGCTTTTTTGCTCTTCTTGGTTTGATTGGTTCCATTTTCGTTACGGAAACGGTTTTTGCGAGCGCTGCTTCCGAGTCCGCCTTCCGATCCGTCTCGGTGGCGCTTGAAGCGCTTCTCGCAAAAATTGACGCCAGCGGGAGCGGAGCGCGTATCTCGAGCCTCGCCGGAACCGGCGAAACGTGTGTTGAAAAAACGCTCCGTGGGGAGAATGTCTATGGGAGATATGAAATCGCCTTCTTTGATGCTTCGAACGCGGAGCTTTCCTGTTTCGATCAGATTTCTTCTCTCGCTCGTCTGCGTGGAACGGGGTACTCAGGAGGAGAGAGTATTGTCATTTCTCGTATGATTTCCGAACGAGTGACCCCTCGTTGTTTTGGGAATCGTCCCGATTTTACGGTCGCATATACCGGCGATGAAACCGGCTTGGCGGAGAGCTTCTTGTGGAAGTATTCCGCAACGAATACGGAACGGAAATGCGAATACGCCTGTCGGACGGGCTTTGTTTGGAATGGAGTTACGTGCGGATCGACGGGAGGTGGAGGTTCGGTATCGGGTCTTTGCGGGAGCGCCGCCCGAGACTATGCCGTCTCTGAAACATCCTTTTCCGGTCCACTGTGTGAAAGAGGTTCAGCGAGCCCATCCGCTCCCGTTTTTCCTTCCCCCGGAGCTTCGGTTTCATGGAAGTGTCTCGGAGAAAACGGCGGGGGCGATGCGTCGTGCACGGCGAGTCGTACCGCATCTGGAAACAACTCCTGTTCTCTCTATGGTTCGGGTTCCGCCGTTCCGGACGGATATGGACCGCCCTTTGACGTCCTTTCGTCCAATCGGGTACCGACCCTGGTTGTTTCGTGCGAGAATTTCCAGGCGAGTGCGATGGCCGGAAACGCGGGATTGTCGACATTTGTTTACCGGAAAGGTTTTGTTTCCGAAAGCGGATCATGGAGGAGTATCTCGTTTTCCGGGACGCCGGCAACATCCAATGATGGATGGTTCGCCGGGGTAGCGACCGCTTCGGCGCTCCCGCTTCCCGCCTCGGGGCGGACGAATTTTGTTCTCGCTTTCATTTGTCGGTATTATGGAAGTGTTTGGAAATGCGGCTGTCGCGACAGCGCGTGCGAGCAGAATTATTGGACGATACAGGGATATGGACGGTAGGGAAGCGTGAAATTGTTTTGTTTGCTCCGGGAATGACGGGTATAGGACTTCCTCACTTTGCGCATTTCTTCGTCAAAACCTGCGCTACTCGTGCGCCGTATAGCGCATACGCCTTACTCCGTTGCTCAGTTTTTCCTCGAACTGCATCAAAGTGAGGAAGTCCTATGATATTTGGAAGAAATGAGGTTTTCGGGTATACTGCTTGCAGGGGGCTTGCGGTGGTTGTATAAAAACAGAAAACAAGCCGATTTTGGCGGACCCCGATAAAAGATATTCGCGGGTTGTGTCGGGGTCGGCTTTTCTTGACACCGTTTTTCGTCGCGTGATAGAGTAAAGCATTCTTCACGGGTCTGTCTTTTTGTGCTTTTCCGTATGGCTGAAATCAAACCGGCAATTGAAACTTTTGCGAAAATAAAAGTCGTCGGCGTCGGCGGATCGGGATGCAATGCCGTTTCGCGCATGATTGAGGCGAAGATCAAAGGCGTCGAGTTTGTCGTGGTGAATACCGACGCGCAGGCGCTTCACCACTCGCGCGCGAGCGAAAAAATTCACATCGGAAAAAATTTAACGAAAGGGTTGGGAGCCGGAATGAATCCGGAAATCGGTCGGCAGGCGTCCGAAGAAAATCGCGACGAAATTCAAGAGGTCTTGAAAGGCGCCGATATGGTATTTGTGACCTGCGGTTTGGGCGGCGGGACAGGATCGGGCGCAGCGCCGATTGTCGCGGAAACCGCCAAAGAAATCGGGGCGCTCACCGTGGGCGTCGTGACGAAACCGTTTGCATTCGAAGGCGCGCAACGTCGGGCGATCGCCGAAGAGGCGCTCCGCAACATGCAAGAGCGCGTGGATGCACTCATTACTATTCCGAATGACAAACTTCTCTCTATCATTGACCGCAAGACGACGCTCATCAACGCGTTTCGTATCGTGGACGATGTGCTTCGACAGGGCGTGCAGGGAATTTCGGATCTCATCACCAAACCCGGCATTGTGAATGTGGACTTTGCCGATGTGCGTGCCATTATGGAAGATAGCGGGAGCGCCCTCATGGGGATCGGGATTGCTTCGGGGGACAATCGCGCGGTCGAAGCAGCGAGAGCGGCGATCAATAGTCCGCTCCTCGATCTCTCGATTGATGGCGCGAAGGGCGTTCTCTTTAATATTTCCGGATCGAGCGACGTGACGATGCTCGAAATTAATGAGGCGGCCAATATCATTACCGAAAATATCGATCCCAATGCCAAAGTGATTTTTGGCGCCGTTTCGGACGACCAGATTCGGAAAGGCGAGGTGCAGATCACCGTGGTTGCGACCGGTTTTGACAGTGGGCGTAACGTTGTGGAAGATCCGTTTCGAAAACTCTCTCGTCTTTCAACGATCAAAAATGAAACGATCGATGATCGGGAAACCCGCGATCCGCGCATGGTTCGAGAGACGGTCAATGTCCGCGATGAGCTTATTCCTCCGCCGGCACCTGTTTCTTTTGAGCCGGAAAAACCGGAAACTTCAAAAGAAGAAATTTCCGAAACGGTCGAAACGCGCGACACGATTATTTTTCCGACGCGGAGGCTTGAACCCAGAATGATTCTCGAAGAAAAGATGGAGCCGCGTACGGTTTCTCTGCGTCCGGAAACGAAAGAGGATTTTGCCGAAGATGACGATTTGGAAATACCGGCGTTCATTCGAAGGAAAATGAAAAAACAATGAACAAGGAATAATCCTGCCCGCATTGCTACGCGAAACGTTGCAGGCGGGGAACAAGTCCGCCAGCTGGCGGAAGGGAATAGGGAACCTTCTGTGTTGCTCATTACTCATTGCTTCTTGTCTGGCTGTTATGTCTGTTTCGGGTGTGTTTCGGGCGGGGATGTTGTGTTTTTTGGGAGGGACCGGGATCGGTCTCTTTTTTTCGTGGTCGATCGGGGTGACGTTCTTTCTGTGTTCGTTTCTCGTGATTTTCGTCGCCGTTTGGTTTCGAAATTTTTTCGTTTGGGGAATTTTTCTCGCTTTTCTCTTGCTTGCGGTTTTTTCCGGAGCCTGGTTTCGGGCGGCGGAGGAGAGACGGTATTGGGATTCCATTCCATCTCTCAATACGACGCTCTTTCGGGCGGAAGTGGTCCGAGAGCCGGTCCGAAAAGAAAATTCAAAACAGGTGACGCTTTCTCCGATTTCTTGCTCCTCCCCTTGTCC
>JAYRSG010000105.1:0-5062 GCA_041920175.1 Candidatus Moraniibacteriota bacterium
AGAACAACCAACAATCAACAACCAACAACCAATAACCAACGGTCAACAGGAAAGTTTTGAGGGTGGGAAGTTGGAAGTTGGGGGTAGGAAGTTCGAATTCGCGCATCCGAAGGAACTCTTGCTGATTCGTCATCTGGCGAAATTTCCGGAGGTGGTCGCGAATGCGGCGGAAACGCTCGCGGCGCACTCGCTCCCGCAGTACGCGATTCGTCTCGCGGATATCTTTCACTCATTCTACGACGAGTGCGTCGTTCTCAATGCCGATGACCGTGAAACGACTCGCGCTCGCCTCGCGCTCGTCCGCGCCACCAAGACCGTGCTCGCCGAAACCCTCCGCCTCCTCGGCGTCTCGGCGCCGGAACGGATGTGATAGAATAGCGATATGTTTTTCATCAAAGAAAAAACAAGCCTTGATAATCGCGTGGGACGCTTCGGTATCGCGATATTTCTTGCGGTCGTCATATACTTTCTCTTCGGCATTGTCGCCGATATTTCGCGGTTTTTGGAATGATATCTCGATTGTATGAAAACCGTTTTTCTTTTGATTCGTCATGGGGAGGCGGAGCAGAATGTTCTTGGGAGAGCAAGTTCGCTTCCTGAAGGTCGAACGTGGCACCTCACGGCGCGGGGGCGCGAGCAGATCGAGGCGCTCGCGAAAGAACTCGCGGCGTTGAACGAATCGATTGCGGTTATTTTTCATTCGCCCCTTGCGCGGGCACGGGAGACGGCGGAGATTCTCGGCGGCGCGCTCCACGCGCCGCTCCGGGAGGACGTTCGTCTCGCTGAGACCGATTTCGGAATTTTTAATGGCGACACCTTCGATCATTTTCACGACCGGTACCCGCGAAAGGCGGATCGAATCCAAACGGACGGATCGGACGGCGTCGAGAGCTATGTTGACGAGCGAAAACGAGCGGGAACTTTTGCGCGCGACGCGATTGCCGAATATGGAGGGAAAACGCTTATTGCGGTTTCGCATGCCGACACGATACAGACGCTCTCTGGTGTTTTGAAAAAACTTTCTCTTGAAGAAACCTTTCTCAAGGAGAAAGGTTTTTGTCCGAATACCGGCGAAATGGTGCGGGTCGAAGTGGAAGGAGGGATTTGAGAGATGAGCGTTGAATACGCGATGAAAAATGAGAAAATGAAAAACCCGTCGCGGTTGCGGCGGGCGGTGTTGGTGTATCTTTTTATTTATTCGACGAAACCCGTCTTGTCTCGACTTGTCCATTCCCGTCAAGATTCAGAAGGATCGGATTTTTTATCCCGCGCATCGCCTGCCCGTCGCCATGCTTTTGATAATCTTCGCCTCTCGCATCATAGATGATAACCGTTCCTTTTTTCGTGTATTCTACGACAGTTTTTTCTTTCATACGGTTTATCCTTTTGAGTGGGAAATTTACCGGGAAAGATTTGGTGAGCGTCGGTATTGCCGGCGTCCTTCATGCTTTTCGCCGCGGATCCGCGGGCGATGTCTCCCAAAGACTCCATGAGATGAAAGTATTAAGAGGGCGGAAGTCGCGACGAGCAGGATCGAAGGACGTCGTTTTTTCGTTCTCATCTTTTTCTTCATGAGTGCCTCGTTTTTTTTGAAATTTTCAAAAAGAAAAACCACTCGGATTTTACTCGAAGGTTTCAGTGGCGGTGGCAGGAGGAGTTATGGATTTTCTTTGGCTCGTCTCGTTTTCACGGCGCTCTTGTTTAAGGACTTCGTGCGCAAAAACACCATGTTTTTTGGCGCGCTCAGGACGTGTCAATCTTTTAACGAGTTGCCTTTGTGTGAATGTCACAGCAGACTCCTTTTTGGTTGATTTTGAATATTGTTAAAGAATATTGTCATTCTACAAAATTTTTCGGACTTGTAAAGTGTTGGGTCTTTGGAATTGGAAGGTGCTGGAGGTTTGTCTTTTGGGGAATGGGTATGGTATCGTTTTGGTGTCACCTCTTTTTATTTCTCGTCTCCAATTTCTCCCTTTTAGCCTTTTTATCCCTTTTTTCCCGCTATGATCAAGCCGAGTCGAAAACCGTATGGTTACCGCGAACTCCTCGTGTACAAAAAGGCGGAGGAGTTACAGAAATTATGTTCGGAATTGACACATATATTTCCCAAAACGAAGACGCTTCTGGCGCTTGCTGATCAGATGGATCGGTCGGCTCGTTCGGCGAAACAGAATATCGTCGAAGGGTGGAAGCGGAATTCGAGCAAAGAGTATTATGATTTTCTCGGGTTTTCTATGGGGGCGAATGCGGAGTTGGAGGAGGATTGCGATGACATCTGGAAGGGAATGTATCCGGATCTTTTGGGGATACAGGGAATAATGGGTGAAAGGGGAGAAAAGGGGGAAATGGGGGTGAGGGGAGGAGTTCAGGAAAAGGGAGAAATGGGAAAGAAATGGGAGGAAGAAAAGATGGACGGAAAGGGGGAAAAGGGAGAAACGAGGCAAAGAGAAAGAATAATGGGGGAAAAGGGATTGAATATCGAGGCGTTGCCGTTTTATCCGTTGGATAAAAGTTTGCCGGCGGTAGTTCAACTTAAGCTTCGGTGCAAGGAATTGAATTTTCTGTTCGATCGATTGCAGAAGTCGCTCCTTGCCAAGATGAATGAGGAGCGGACACTTCCCGTTCGTGATAGGTTTCAACTTCGAGGAGAGGCAAAGCGACAAGAGGAATTATTCGAAACGAAGCTTCTTCGGGAACATGGGTTTGTGAAACTTGAGAACGGGCGGGTGGTTTCGGAAAAAAAGAAAGACGTGTAAATTTTTTGTGATTTTTATGACCGACTTTGTTTTTTGTGATATATAGCGAATAAAAAAAAGCCCCCGGCGGGGAGTGCCTCGCAAGGGTCTTCTTTATAGAAGATATCATCACCGTACTCCTATAGTTTTAAAATGTCAAGTGGCCGCCTATGTTCAAAAAAATCGATGCGAAAATGAATCTGCCGAAGATGGAGGAGGAGGTTCTTGAGTTTTGGGAGAAGGAGAAAATTTTTGAGAAGTCGGTGAAAAAAGAATCGCCGAAGGGAGACTTCGTGTTCTATGAGGGGCCGCCGACGGCAAATGGAAGACCGGGGCTGCATCATGTTTTGGCGCGCTCGTTCAAGGATATCATTCCGCGCTACAAAACGATGAAAGGGTATCGCGTACAGCGGAAAGCCGGCTGGGACACGCACGGGCTTCCGGTCGAGCTTCAGGTGGAGAAAGCATTGGGATTGAAGAATAAGCAAGAGATCGAAAGTTGGAAAGAAGACAAGCGGACGAGTATTATCGAGTTCAACAAGAAATGCAAAGAAAGTGTGTGGGAGTATCGTGAAGCATGGGAAAAGTTTACGAAACGAATGGGATACTGGTCTGATATGGAACATCCCTACATTACCTATGAGAACGGCTACATCGAATCCGTCTGGTGGCAACTTGCGCAGATTGCGAAATTGAGAAATGCAAAGGGCGAATCATTTCTCTACAAAGGACATAAGGTGGTGCCGTACTGCTACCGGTGTGGGACCGCACTTTCGTCGCATGAAGTAGCGCAGGGGTACAAGGAGGTGACGGATAATTCGGTGTATGTGAAGTTTGAGGTCAAGGAGCAAGGAGCAATGAACAAGGAACAAGGAACAAGAAATAATGAGCAAGGAGCAGAGGGAAAGGAGAAAACGTATTTGCTCGCGTGGACGACGACGCCATGGACATTGCCGGGAAATGTAGCACTCGCGGTGAATGAGAATGTGGAATATGGAATGGTGAGTATAGAAGGAGAAGAGGGGAGTTTTATTCTTGCCGAAAATTGTATCGAAAGGGTTCTGGCAGGGAAAAAATATACGATCCTCAAGAAAATTTCGGGAAAAGAGCTTCTCGGGAAATTCTATGTGTCGCTTTTTGAAATGAGTGAAAAGAATGACGGAGTACGCTTCGAAGTCGTTTTTGGAAACTTCGTTACGACCGATTCGGGAACAGGTATCGTACATATCGCGCCGGCGTTTGGGGAGGATGATGCCAATGTGGCGAAAGAATATGGTTTGGAAACGCTTGTCACGATTGGGCAGGATGGAAAAATGGATGGGGGATTTCCCGGTGCCGGTATTCCGGTCAAAAAGTTGAATGACAAAAATCGGTATGCGGTTGATGATTTGATTATTGAAGACTTAAAGAAGCGAAATCTCTTATTCAAAGAAGAGGCATGTGCGCACGAATACCCCTTCTGCTGGCGGTGTGATACGCCGCTTATCTACTACGCGAAGCCATCGTGGTTTATTCGAATGTCGGAGTTGCGCGAGAAGTTGGTGAAAAATAATGAGGCGATCAATTGGGTGCCGGAACATATCAAAGAAGGGCGTTTCGGCGAGTGGCTTTCCAATGTGAAAGACTGGGCGATTTCGCGCGAGCGATACTGGGGGACACCGCTCCCGATTTGGGAATGTGGATTCAATGAGCAAGAAACAATGAACAAGGAACAGAGAACGAGGAGCCGGGAGATTGGATGTGGAAATATTGAGATTATTTCTTCTATAAAAGAACTTGAAAAGAAGTCGGGAAGGAAAATTCAGGATGTGCATAAGCCGTATATTGATGATCTTACTTGGAAATGCGAGTGCGGCGGAATCATGGAGCGCGTGCCGGAGGTGCTTGATGTGTGGTTTGATTCAGGCGCGATGCCTTTGGCGCAGTTCGGCTATCCGTCGTCAGCGAGTAACGAAGAAAAGAAATTTTTTGAAGAAGGGAAGCTATTTCCGGCGGACTATATTTGCGAAGCGATCGATCAGACGCGCGGGTGGTTTTATACGCTCCACGCGGTGGCGAATCTCTTGGCGAGAGCGAAGGTTGTCCGAGAGGGTCGCGCGTACAAGAATGTGATTTGCCTGGGGCATATTCTTGATGCGAAGGGCAAGAAGATGTCAAAGTCGAAGGGGAATGTCATCGATCCCTTTCAGATGTTCAACGAATACGGTGCGGATGCGCTTCGGTGGATGCTCTTTTCGATCAATCAACCCGGTCTTCCGAAACGCTTTGACGTGAAGGGTATGCGCGATGTGCAGAACCGCGTCTTCCGGATGCTGTGGAACTCGTAT
>JAYRSG010000106.1:0-5492 GCA_041920175.1 Candidatus Moraniibacteriota bacterium
AGAGAGCCGACACGTCGGCACCGTCTGAAAAATCAAATTCGAAAAAACCCGTCGAACCCGGGTTTTTTTCAAAAAAAAGTTTTTTCAAAGCGAGCCGTTTCTCCCGATTCCGAAACGCATCCTCGCCGAAGAAGAAGAGAAGCATGGATACAATTTCACAACTGACCACTAACAACTGACAACCAATAACCCCTACTATCACTTTTTGTTGTTTGTTGTTCGTTATTTGTTGTGAGTTAAAGGTTAGCCTTGCGGTGTCCACTCCACTTTGAGTCCGGGGACGACGATGTCTACCCAAATTTGTCCGGGAACAAAGGTTACTTCCTTACCGGAAGCATCAGAGAAGATGAGTTTGCTGTCAATGCTCCCGCGTTCCTTTTTCCAGGTACCGCGAAACTCTTTGCCGTCCATATAGTAGCGCGCTTCGCCTTCGCCCTTCGTGTCGAACCACGGATCGCCGATCTGGAGATTATTGTAGCGACCGGAAATATTTTTGGGACCGACTTTTTCCCATTCCTCAAGCCCGCTCCACGGGTCTTGCGGGCGATTGGAATAATTTTCTTCGGCGAGAATCTGTTCGTTTTCGGCAACCATCACCACGATATTCTTCGGCGCGATACGCTGACGATTATTGCGGTCGACATCAGGACTCCCGCCCCAGGTGCGAAGAAAGCTATTGGTCTCGGGGTCATAAGCATACTCTACTTTGGCGGACGTGGGGTAGCCAATGACGAGCGTCCCGCCCTTGGGCCGCACTTCACGCGCCGATTCTTTCGCATGGCGGTACCCTTCGAATTTTCCCTCGGTCCGGTATCCGAAATTTTTCGCACATTCGAAAAGCTTCGCGCCCTTCGCATACCCCGTATCTTCGACCCGATTCAAGCCATCCTGTCCCAGAGTTTTTCGGTAGCAGCACTCGGGCGCCTTCTTCCCGCCCTGCCCGTTACAATCGATATTTTCGATCACATTTTCATTGAGTTTCTTGAGCGCGAACGCCGATCCGCCCCACCCCACAAAGACCGCGTCGAGTCCGCCCGCAAGCGCGATAAAATCATGCCGCGTACTCCGCATTGAACCGATATCTTCGGGAGTGTTACAGAGATAGACACCGAGGAGTCGCGTCACCATCATATCGAAGGCGGGTGTCGGAATTTCAAACACCATATCCGCCTCTGAAAATCCGGAAGCTGGACGCGCCTGTCGATCCGAGGGTTGCATCACTGCAATCGGGCGACGATTCCAATTGTCGCAGGGAAGTCCCGTAATGGGACTGACCGGTCCCGTTGGTTCGATCACTTCTTTCGCGGGAACTTCGTCCGCCGGCTTCGAGATTTCGATAGGCGCCCGTTTCTCTTTCTCCGCAAACGGCCACACTCCGAACCCATACGCCACCCCACCCACAAGCGCCGCCGCCGCGACAAAAATAATAAGTTTTTTCCCCAGAGACATAAAAATATGAGAAGAATTAAGACTCTACCGCCCTACTATACTATAAAACTCACTGAAAAAAAACTCACTCATAAGACATCGAACATCTTTCTTTTCGATGCTCCTCCAGAGCGCAAAAGAATTCTTGACGGCGCGATATCGAAAAATATTGCGAGCGCTTTTATAATTCTCTCATTCGCTTTCCCCTTCTCCGGCACTGCTTTCACACCGACACAGAAGTGCGTCGTATCGATTTGTTCAATATATTCTTTCTTCACATTCGTTTTCGCCGTCACAAAAATTTTCATATTTCAAATTTCCCCCCAGTTTTTCCCGACCGACACATCGGCGACGAGCGGAACGCGGAGCGCGTAGACCGACTCCATCACGCTCTTGACCTCGTGCGCGAAGACCGGCGCCACTGATTCTTCAACTTCGAAAATGAGCTCATCGTGAATCTGGAGGAGAAGTGATGCTCTTTCGAAGAAGCGCTCGCGAATGAGGCGGTCCGAGGCAAGCATGGCGAGCTTGGTGATATCGGCGGAGAGTCCCTGCACCGGCATATTGATCGCCATCCGCTCCGCCGCGGCGGCAACTTGTTGATTGTCACTCGTAATTTCCGGCAGGAACCTGCGTCGTCCAAGTTCGGTTTCGACAAAACCTTTTTCCTTCGCGAATTTCTTCATATCTTCCATGAAACTCCTGATGCCCGAAAAGTGCTCAAGGTATTCTGCTATAAATTTCGCGGATTCTTCCCGCGTCATACCGGTTGACTGCGAGAGTCCGTACGAACCCATGCCATAGATGATACCAAAATTGAATGCTTTGGCCTTTCGTCGCATTTCATCCGTAACATTGTCCGGCGCGATATCGTACACCAAAGATGCTGTCCGACGATGTATGTCCTCGCCACGCGCAAATGCGCCACACATTTCGCTGTCGCGCGAGAGGTGCGCCGCCACGCGAAGTTCAATCTGCGAATAATCAGCGCCCACGAGAAGCGTCCCCGGGGACGCCTCGAAGGCGCTTCGAATCCGCTCGCCCCATTCGCTCCGAATGGGAATATTTTGGAGATTGGGATCGGAAGACGAGAGTCGTCCCGTCGCGGCGACCGCCTGCTGAAAGGTAGTATGAATTCGACTCTTCGAGTCGACAAGGCGCGGCAGCACATCGAGATAGGTGTTCTTCAGTTTGGTTCGCTCACGATACTGTTCGACGAGCGCTACGATGGGAAACTCTTTTTTGAGCTTCTCGAGTTCGGACGAGGCGGTTGAAACATTCGTTTTCGTTCGCTTGAGATTGGTCGTCGGAATTTTGAGATCGACAAAGAGCACTTCGGAAAGTTGCTTCGGCGAACTCACATTGAATTCCCTGCCGGCAAGTGTGAAAATTTCTTTTTGAATGTCGCCGATTTCTTTTTCCATCTCTTTCGAAAGCGTTGTGAGAATGGAACCGTTGAGCCGAACACCGGTACGCTCCATTTCAAAGAGCACCGAGATGAGCGGCATTTCAAGTTTCGAAAATATTTCAAGCATCGTTTTTCCCGCTTCTTGTTCCCGGGAAATGTCCGCCATTTTCCCGGCAAGTCTCTCCCCAAGCGCCAAGAGTTGCGTTGAAGAACATTCGCTCTCCGATGAAAGCGAAACGCCCACATGTTCAAACAAAAGTTCCGGGAGCGACACGGTACCTCCGGCATTCAAGAGATAGCCCGCGAGAAGACAATCAAAATCGACGCCCCGAAGCGTGATACCGACGGTTTCCAGTGTTTTCATCGCCGCCTTCGCGTCGTGAGTTGTCTTCGGAATATCACTCTCAAAAAATTCTTTGAAGAATTTCCTGCTTTCGGCATCGAACGTGATCCGTGCGTTTTCTCTTGTATCTTTTCGCACGCAAGAAATATCACACTCGAACGCGGACACGTGGAAAAGCGTCCCCTTCTCGGGAAGAATGAGAAACGCAACCCGCTCCGCATCTTGACATCGTTCAAAAAAAAGCTCCCGATCTTTCTGTTTCGAGAGAAGCGTATTCGCGGATTTTTTCATATTCTCTCCTTCACCCTCTGTCATGTTTTCGTGTCCCGGAATTCGCTTCACGAGACTAAAAAATCCGAGTTCGCGGAAGAGCGCTTCGACCGTGCTTCGATCAAAGTCGCGCGTCCGACACAGGTCAAGATCGAGCGTGACAGGCGCCGCCGTATCGATTGTTCCCAAGTCTCTCGAGAGAAACGCCGACTCGCGTCCCGTTTCAAGCTTCGTCCGAATCGATGGCGAAAGTGTTTCGAGATGCGCGTAGACATTCTCCAGCGTTTGATACTTTTTCAAAAGATCCGTCGCGCCTTTCTCGCCAATACCATGCACCCCCGGAATATTGTCCGAGGCGTCGCCACGGAGTCCTTTAAATTCGATGAGTGTTTTTGGCGAGAAACCATACTTCGCAACCACCCCCGCTTCGTCATAGAGTACCGTGTCCTTCACTCCCTTCCGGAGCGCGAAAACATTCACACGATCGCCGACGAGCTGAAGCGCGTCATTGTCGCCCGTCACGATGACGGTTTGAATGTTCGAATCTTTTTCCGTCGCCTGTCGAGCGAGCGTCCCCACGCAATCATCCGCCTCGAACCCTCTTTGTTCGTAGATCGGAATGTTGAAGGCGCGCACGAGTTCCTTCACGCGCGGAATCTGCGCATAGAGTTCGTCGGGCGCCTTGACACGCGTCGCTTTGTAGTCAGCGAATTTCTCATGCCGAAAAGTCGGTCCTGAAAGGTCGAATGACGCCGCAATGTACTCGGGATGAAATTTTTCCAAAACTGAAAGCAATGTGAGCGCGACACCATACACCGCGTTCACGAGCTCGCCCGACTTCGAGGTAAGTGGCGGGAGCGCATGAAACGATCGGTGGATAAGTGCGTTTCCATCAAGAAGCACGAGTACCTTTTTGTTCTTCATGCAAAGAGCATACCATCAAAAGGAGGTGCCTGAAAAGAGCGCGCCTTGTGTACTGAGGCATCGTCGCAAAATAACCTGCACACCTTATGCTGTCAACTTGAAGATAGTATGAGAAGTTTGGTATATGAAACCGATTAACTTGTTTTGCGACAGTGCCTGAGTCCAATTCGTGATGCCGGGGTCGAAGTGTGTCCCGCGCACTTGAAAGGAATCATTTCAAAATGTTTGTGGGAGAGGAGCCTTTGGCGGAGACGATGCGGGTCGTGTCGCCCACTTACTTGATCCGAATCCCCGTTGTTTTAATCTCGTGCACCATCGGGCGCCAATCTTCTTTGAAATCTTTGGGAGAAAACCCATGGGGTTCGATCCTGGAATCTATTCCCGTTGTATATTGAAAAAGTTTTTTCTTTCCTTCTTCCGAATCTCGATCAATCTCTTTTGAAACTACCGCGACATCAATATCGCTCCACTTATGAAAGGTGTTTTTTGCAAAAGAACCAAACAAATACACGGCTGAAAAGGGAAACTTTTCGACCTGTAATTTCCGAATGTACTTTTTCACCGATTTTTCGGCTTCAATTCTTGACATAGTTTTTTGTAAAAACCTTCGATCTTGTCTTGATGGGTTTCCGTATATTCCCGGGTACAGCGTCGATAAAACGCCAGCTTTTCTTCCGGATATCGGGCTTCCATATTGAAGGTGTTGACCTCGCGCAAAAACTCCGTGTCTTTTTCCGAAAGTTTCATATTCGCCAGTTCGGCAAGACGAACAAGATTGTGTGTATAGGGAGCATGATCTCCCGTCACATGAGCGACCAGTGCTTTCAGTGTTTTTTCGAGAACGATGTGTCCGAAAAACAGGCACGCGTCGTACCGTTTAATTTGAAACAAACCCGTCATGGTTTCATGATCGTGCTCGGCGGTTTTCCTCCAATAGTCCACGAGTTTTTTCTGATCGGCTGTGTTCATGCCTTGAATGTAACAAAAAGCGCGAGAGCGGTCAATTTTTTCCGTTCCCGTATTCTGTATCCGTTCCCGTTTGGTACGGGCGCCCCTGGTGGGTGCCCCGTTCCCGAATTCGGATTCGTTCTCGTTCCCGTACGGGCCCCGATCCATCGG
>JAYRSG010000107.1:0-8578 GCA_041920175.1 Candidatus Moraniibacteriota bacterium
CCAACAACTGCTGAAGTTCCCGGGCATACCAAAACTCCACATCATTGTCTTGTCTGTGGGCGTACTCCTCAAAATTCTTGTGAAGTCGCGCAATAATTTCTTTTTCCATAGGCCAAAAAGGGTTTTTCGTTTCGCTGTTTCTTTGGGAGAGATGCAAGATTTTGCGTCTCGCGTGTTCTTAATGTTGAGTCTTGCCTGATATATTGAGAGTGGACAGGATTCCTGACGGGGACTCTAGATTTATTCGGTCATACTCATAGAGCAATTTTTTTCAAGGTCATAAAAAGAATTTTCATATTGGTTTTTCGAATTCGACAAACCAAGAGGATTTTTCCGAAATAGATACACCTCGCTTTTCAAATAGCTTCCCGGATACGCTTGGAGCGTCCATGTTTTTTCCGCGTCCGTCACAAATTGGTTACCAAGTCGAAATTCTCCTTTCTGAGAAAGATAGAACAACGTAATTTCTTCCAAAATAAAGCGCACTTCTCGTTCGCCGACTCCATGTCCCGTATCTTTTCCGTCCTCTTCGACGTATTGTTTGAAAATAGGGTCATTGTTATACAAATCCAATACCGCGTTGTAGGCATGTTGATAGATATCGGAATTATCGAGGAGGAGTTGCCCGAAGGTAGTAAATGAGAATGCTTTATGTGTCCATTTTCGATCTTTCTTTAACAGGTTCAGAAAAGCGTTTTTGTGTGAAATCATTAACGATTTAAACTTATCTCGCAGTTTGTATGCCGGATCATCGGAATTGAAATAGAGATAATCGCCATACCAAACGACCATACCAATACCATCCGTATACCGTATTTTTGAAGCAAGATGCTTTAAATACTCAAAGCATTTTTTGGGACTTTGGGCATTTCCTATACGACTCATTGAAATACCAAACAAAAAGATCCCTTCGCTTGTAGGAAGTTTGTTGATGTCAAAAAATGTATCTTCAGAGAATTCCTTTTTCATAGATCTCTGGCGCTTGAGGTTTGATTCGTTATCTTCGTAGAGACGCAAAATCTTGCGTCTCTACTTTCCACGCGGGCTCAATTTCGGATTTAACAAAATACTTCCATATGGAAACGTTTTGTTAAAGAGGTGTTGAGACGAATTCATTTCATTTCGAAAACTAGTCCCCTTTCTTCTCTTCCCGCTTCTTCGCTTCGGATTGTTCTTGCTCGATGGAGTAGAGGAAGAGCGCCTGCGAAGCGAGTGCCTTGAAAATTTCGGGATCTTCCACAACCCCGTTCTTTTTGCGAAGCGTAATAAAGGCAAGACACCCCCGCATTCGTCGAGAAGAACGAATGACGACATACTCCCCCTCGCGCATCACGGTTTCGCTTCGCTTGGCGAGTTCCCGATACTTCAAAACCGGACATCGTTTCCCGCGAACATCAAACTTCTTCTCAACATCCCCCGAGCGAACGTCGACGATGCAGAGGAAAAACGCGTCGGTTTTTCCGAGAAGCGCAACCGCCTCCATAATCGATTCATAGACCTCTTTGAGGCGTTCCGGCGTAACCGATGCCGTTTCCGGAAGTCCCAGGGCGATATTCTTGACGATTTCCATCTTTCGATTGATCTCGGCGATATACGAATAGGAATCCGCCAGATCTTTGGAAACCCGGGAAGCTTCCTTTTGGATTTTCACTTTTTCGCGAAGTAAAAATCGAAACTGATTCTCTTTCCACAAGTAGAGGAGAAGCCCGATCGCGCCCACGAAAAAAATAAGGAGCGACTCCTGATCGTCTTCCAGGAGAAAAAGCCGATCGCCGCTTATCAGTTTTGGAATGATGACGATGAGAACGAAGAGTGAGAGGTAAATCCAATACATGGTTTTTTCGTTATATGTCAAGATTGAGATGCTTCAAATGTTCGCGAAGCCGAGGTCCCGTTTCGGGATGTCGGAGGCCGAAATGAAGCGTGGTCTTCAAGAAATTGAATTTATCTCCGGTATCGAACCATTCTCCCTCGAGAAGACGCCCATGAATCGCTTTCCCTTCTCGAAGCATAATATTGAACGCGTCGACCAAGCGTATTTCTCCCGAATCCCCGGACGTCATCGTCGAGAGCGTCCGAAAAACATCATAGGTCAGAATGTATTTCCCGGGAGCGACCACCGTACTCGGCGCCTCTTCCACTTTCGGTTTTTCTACGATCGCCCGCACCCGAATATCGCGATCGTTTACCGAGTCTCCCGCGACAACACCGAATTTCGAAACTTCTTCGCGCGAAATATCGGTGAGACCGATAATGGGCGTTCGATATTCGGCATACGCTTCTATAAGCTGGAGCGAAGCCGGCGTTGCGCTATCATAGATACAATCGCCAAAAATAACGAGAACGCTCTCGTCATCATCTACCAGGTGCGATGCCTGGAAGAGCGCGTGCCCGTCGCCCAAAGGAATAGGCTGCCGAACATAGGAAAACTTCGCGAGCCCCGAAATTTTCCGCACTGCTTCGAGTAAATCGAGCTTGTTCTTCTCGACGAGCGTCTCTTCGAGTTCATACGAAACATCAAAATGATCCTCGATGGCGCGCTTTCCACGACCGGTGACGAAAATAATTTCTTCGATACCGGAAGCGACCGCCTCTTCGACCAAATATTGCACAACCGGCTTATCAACAATCGGAAGCATTTCTTTCGGTTGCGCCTTGGTCGCCGGCAAAAACCGCGTCCCAAACCCCGCCACCGGCAATATCGCCTTTTTAATTTTCTTGTGTTCCATATATTTTATCGATAGAGCGGAAACTTCTTGCAAAGCGTCATCACTTCTTTGCGGAGCGACTTGAGAATCTTCGCGTCCCCCTTCGACCGAAGCGCCGCATCCATCCAACCGGCTATTCTTTTCACTTCCCTTTCTTTCATGCCGCGCGTCGTCAAAGCCGGGACGCCGATTCGAATGCCGGAAGGATCCATGGGACCGCGCGCATCATCCGGAATAACATTTTTGTTGAGCGTGATACCGATCGCATCGAGAAGCGTTTCCGCTTCTTTCCCGCCAACGCCGAGCGTGCCGAACACATCGACGAGGATCATATGATTGTCCGTCCCGCCGAAAAGAATATGGTATCCGCGACTCCGGAATTCCCCTTCGAGCATCCGCGCGTTCTTCAGTATCTGCGCCGCATATTTTTTGAAAGATGGTTTGAGTGCTTCCTGAAACGCGATCGCTTTCGCGGCGATGATATTCATATGCGGTCCTCCTTGGACACCCGGAAACACCGCCTTATCAATGTCCTTCGCGAATCGCTCGCGACAAAGAATCATTCCGCCGCGGGGACCGCGAAGCGTTTTGTGCGTCGTCGTCGTCACAACATCAAAATACTCGACCGGATTGGGGACGACGTGTCCCGCGACAAGTCCCGCGATATGCGCCATATCCATCATAGTGATGGCGCCCACCTTTTTGCCGACCGTCGTAAATTTTTGATAATCGATCTGCCGCGTATAGGAAGAAAAGCCCGCAAGCAAGAGTTTTGGCTTTTCTTTTTTCGCGAGCGCTTCAAGTTTCGAATAATCAATCGTTCCGTCCGCCTCCGTCTTGTAGCGCACGAATCGAAACACCTTCGACATAAAAGTCACCGGATGCCCGTGGGTGAGATGTCCGCCGTGCGAGAGATCCATGCCAAGCACAGTATCCCCGGGCGCAAGGAGCGCCGCGTACGCGGACATATTCGCCGCCGCTCCCGAAAGGGGCTGAACATTCGCGTGCTCCGCCCCAAAGAGTTCTTTCGCTCGCTCAATCGCAAGCGTCTCCACGACATCGGTAAACATTTGCCCCCCATAGTAGCGCTTCCCCGGATACCCCTCGGAATACTTATTCGTAAACACCGTCCCCAAGGCTTCAATGACCGCGGATGAAGCATAATTCTCCGACGCAATCATTTCGAGTCCCTCTTCCTGCCGCTTCATTTCTCCCGTCAAGGCCGCCATCACCGCCCTATCTTCTTTTTTGATTGCCGTGTACCGAAACATAGCCATCAATTTCAAGAATTACGCCGTCCCTCGAGTATACCAAGCTCGTTCGAAAAAGCAAAAACCGCTTGGGAAAAATCGCCAAGCGGCTGTTTTGTGATTCATGCTACCTTGAATCAACGCTCTTTCGAAACGAGCATCTCGAGAAGCGGCTCCAGATAGTCAACCCTTGGGCGCCAATCCGTTTTGAGAAATTTCCGAACGCCGGCATATGTCTCCGGTACACACACAATACCGTGAAATTCCGGTGTGTTTCCGCGGGAACGTTCTCTGTTTCGCCTTCTGATATATTGACCGAAAAGTTCCGTATGAGAAAGCGGCGTTTTTACCTTGAAGAAAACACCCACATTCCCGTCTCCGCCGGTTTTCAGAAATCGGGGACGAAAGGTTTCGATTTCATCCGGATCTTCGGCGTCAAAATACAGTTCTTCCTTGAGTTCCCCGGAAGCATTTCCTCTGACATCAAACGAGCTGTCCGGGAGCAGATATTTTCGCTCGAGACCGCCACCCGCGCACTGAACCATCTCCGGGGAAACAGTGTGATCCGCCATTTCTCCAAGAACAAAAAAATCATCCGATGTCCTGAAAAGGATTGAAACAAAAACAACTCGACACGCGTATTGTGGGGGAATTTTCCCGTAAGCGGTCGCCAAATAATGCGCAAAGGTGGTTTCTTCAACAAAGAGCACCGGATGTTCATTCATGCTTCGATCGATACGTTTCAAACAAAACAGGGATCCGTTCCAGTATTTTTTTCCCGACGAAATGAGCAATTCCCAATGTTTTTGTATCGCATGACGAATTTTCACCGGGAGTCTCATTTCGCCGTTCTCGAAGACGACGCGGACTTGGCGCACCTTTTCAAACTTCACCGAACGATTTTTGGACATCGTTGCATATCTCCTTCAATTGAAAAAACATCAAGGAATGAATTGTAAAGGAACAGTCAATCAAACGTCGCGCATCGCCCTGCCCTCTTCTTTCCCCTAGCCTAGCCCATTTTTTCGCCGGCATCAAGCGTTCATCCGCCCGGGAAACCCACAAAAAACCCCGAAAAGAGCATTTCACTCTTTTCGGGGTTCGGCTCAATCGAATCCATTCGAATCATTCAAAATTCCTTTTCATCCCATTTCCTTCGTGCCCTTCTCACTGTCTCGCCGCTCTCGTCGCCGCCTGTTGCGAAAAAGCACAGCTCCACGCCGTCCCGTTCCACCGGCATACATAAGCGAGAATGAGCGTTGGCTTCTCGAGAACACTCGTATCGACGGAGGTGCTCTGCGTGAATACCGTCGCCACCCCGGGGCACCACTCACCGGATTTCGTTTCCGAACACAGCGCGGTATGAGCCATCTGCACTCCAGTCACCTGATTCTTGGTATATATGGAGTGATGAACCCACACGGTCGGAGAGCCCGAAACAAAAATCTCCACATAGCTCGGAGAACTGTCGAGGCACCACGGGGTGAAGAAGAGCTTCCCGTCCGGTGTAAACGGAGATGCATAGGGTTGATTGCTCCATGCCGTCCACGTATCCGGTCGAATGACCGGGCACCGGTAGGCACCATTCGTCAAAGACAGGTTCGGATCCCGCACCTCCTTTCGGTAGAAGAAACAATTGTTGTTCCGGTTCGTTTCCGGCTTTCCGTCCGCATTGATACAGAATTCAAACCAGTAAGCTCCGGGAACAGTCGGGGCGGTAAAGGTATCCGCCGGTTGGTCAAGATAGATCGAATTCGGAGCAAGATTTGCGGGTTCGAGAGACCGCGTGAGGAGAGTCGTCCTTGTTCCGTTCGGATTGATGATTTTTATCGAGACGGCGATGCGATCAACTGATGCATCGGGTCCCAGATTCACCCCCTCATACCACACTCGATACGGTTTCCCGATCCAGATATAGCTCGGCGCATTGATCATGCCGGCGTTCTGAATCATGTAATCGACGTTTCTCGGCTTGGGATTGATCCAGAGCCATTCCTTCCGCGTCGTGTTGTTCGTTCCGCACTCATCAGGATTGGTCGCCGGCTTTCTCCGGGTCGTTGATTCGTTCTTTTCCAGCACCCGATCGGTCGGATCGGCGCAGGAAGCGAGAACGAGGTAGTGATTGGGATATCCGGATGGAACGATGAAGGTGGTCGATTCTCCGTAGCTCTCGTCTTTTTCAAGACGACCCGGATCGAATTTCCGCGTAAACAGTTCCGTCCACGGAACCGCCACGGTTGTTCTATCCGACTCGACAATTCGGTACCATGCGGTCGTGTAGATCGAATTAAACTGCTCGCGGAACCATTTGGAAGCGTCGGAATATTTCGAATCCATGATCTGTTCAACGCGGAGCGCTTCTCCTTCGGTAACCGGCTCGGTTGAGCAGGTACCGCAATCCGCCGTCACCTGATGACCGTCGCCAGTTGTGCGATAGGCATTCACATGAGGAACGAGATCATTTCGCGGTTCCGTCGATGAAGGAGGAGTGACGGGTCCGCCACCGGGATCGGAAGTACCAACTCCGGTAATAGGATCACTCCCATAATTTTCTTCGGAAGTTCCCGTGGTAGATCCGGTACACAGTTGATAACCTCCAGTACCATCTGTGTTCGCATAGAGATCAACATATCCAACATTGCAAGAGCCATAGGAAATATCTTTGTAGAAATAAACTCGCCCATCGGATGGACAAGCATTAACCACAAGATTTCCACTGAGTGAGCGAAACCTCTCTACAAGATAACTTGGGGACATTCCCTTGCAATATGCATCGACATTCACCTGATTCGAACGATAGTTGTCCGAAAGAAACAAAGTGCCGTTTACACTCCCTATGTTAGTATACCCACTCATAGGTTCTGGTTTGAACGCTTGTCCATTGTAGTACATCACGAAATGAAGGTGTGTCCCCGGATATGAACTGCAACCGGAACCGGAAACATTTCCCGAGTTTCCCATCTTGCCAATTTCCTGCCCCTGAGAAACAAACGCATTCAATTGAACGCTGATTTCACTCAAGTGCGCAGATCTCGACTTGTAACCATTTCCATGATTCAAAACAACCGTATTGCCATAACCACCACTCAAGCCAGCAAACTCAACTACTCCATCCGAAACGGCAAGAGTGGGTCTTCCATACACAGCACAACCAGGAAGCGCAAAATCAAGCGCATTCTTGTCCTGTGTTGTAGGATTTGAATAGTTCCTGTGTGTTGCCTGATCATATCCCCTCGTCATCGTCCAAAGTTCGCCAGCCGGAAACGGCATTTTCAAGTTAGGCATAGCAAAAATGGCATTAGACATGAGAAGCGATACAATCGCAACGAACAAAGTGCGAAGTATTCTCATCTTTCACCACCTTGAATCAATTTTGAAAGAACGAAATGCTATAATCTCTCTCATTTAGAGATAACAGCCCCAATGAGTACTCGTCATACAAGTACCCAATAGGAACCACTCTCTCAAATTTAACTTTCGAGCTCTACAATTCCAACCACGGAGATCCTTCACAATAATAGCCAAGTTTCTTAACAGTAAGCGACACAGGCTTATTTGGCGTTGCGTTTTTGAGAGATTCTTCCAATTCTGGAGAAACATTTCTAAGTTTAAAAGATAGCAATCGTGGAAATCCTGTAATCAATCTTGATTCATCAGATTCGTCAACGACCAACATCCAGTCCCTTTCAACATAGTTCATCCGCCATTCATACCAGCCGCGTACAACAACTTTCCCTTCATAAATATGATCAGAGCAATCTTCTTTGGGATCACCGCCCACACGACGCCAAAGTCCGGAAACTTTAAAATTACCCTTTCCTCCTTCAATACACTTCGCCACCATCTTCTCTGGAAAAGAATATCCGCTCATCAATTCACATGTTGCAAAATCACGATCAATGATCGTCCATGCTCCATATTTTAATTCCCGATCTCCTTGTTGATTGGAATGGAAGAGAATATCGGTCGCAAAAAAAGAAATTCTTTTTCTCGGATCGCTTTCGAGTATCGCCAATCCCTCAACATGATGTTCGGTCACCTCTCTGAAGGAAAGACGTACATCGCTTTCCGGCACACTGTTCTCCTGAGCAAGGAGAGAAATAAGCTTCTCATCTCGAAGCACCTCAGGTGACCTCGAAATCTCTGAAATCGGCGGGTTCTTGGGAGTATTCCCTTCCCCATTTTGCGGCGGATTCTCCTTCACCACCGGCAGATTTTGGCTCTCCGGAGCACTTTGCGGTTCGCGCAAGAGGAACCACCCACCGAGAAGGAGGACGGCGAGCATCATAGGGATCGAGAGAATGAGGGCTTTTTTGTTCATAGGTGAAATGTGAATGTAAAGGAGAGATTATTTTTTGTCAAGAACGACCTCCTGAATTTCGATAAGCGAGTGCTTGGTGCCCCCAAACATCGCGCAAGTGCACTCTGTTCAATTTCAATTCGAAGTAGCCCGGACTTATTCAAAAACCAAACAAACGCAAAGGCTCCGCTCCGTTTGTTGCCATCGATAAATGGATGATCTTTGACAAAAAAATAAAGGAGGTGCGCCGCTTTCTCTTCCAGCGTTTCGTACGCATCGCGACCAAAAACCGATTGAAGCACATTACCCACAATACCAGC
>JAYRSG010000108.1:0-3856 GCA_041920175.1 Candidatus Moraniibacteriota bacterium
AAGAGGACTTTCAGAGAGGCTTTAAGGTTTGAAGGGGGGAAAAATCGAAGGGGCTTGGAGGGGGATTTTTGTGTTGCGTGATATTGACAAATAGAGAAACTTCTTGTACAATAGCGGGGCTCTTTGACAACAACGGAATACATCAAGGCGGACAGGCAATCGCCCGACCCCGCACCTTTTTTGGAAGAGCTTGTGTTTTTTTGTGAACGCGAAAGCGAAGCGGCTTCGCCTTCATGTGTGAAGCAGCACGAGACTCTCCCTGAAAAAGGTGCGGGGAGGGAGGAAAGTCCGGACACGCTTCCCCGCTTTTGCGGGAAAAATGGTAGCGGGTAACGCCCGTCGTCTGCGTAACTTCCAGGAGCCAACTCCCAACGATTTATTGTTGATTGTCGGAAGTTGATAGTTGGCAGTTACGCAGAGAGAGGTGCGAACAGAGACGCTCAATCGGGAAACCGATTTGAGGCTTCTCGAGTGGAAACATTCGAGGAGGAGGCCCCCGAGAAATCGGGGGAAGTGAAACGGCTAAATCCTTACCGGCGTGCAAGGTCGTATCTCGTCTCGCTTCTTGCGGGGCGAGGGGTGCCGCAACGATCTCTTTGGCAACAAAGAGGCAAGAGAAATGATTGTCCTCCACTTCTCTTTTTGAAGAGAGTGGACTACAGAATCCGGCTTATCGTCCGTCTTGATGTATTTCTTTGTTTTTATGAAACGATCCGAACTTTTTTTTAGCGCCATTCGCGTGCCGATGGATTACGCGATGATTGTCCTTTCGGCGCTCACCGCTTTTACGATTCGGGATCTTCCCGAAGTGCGGGCGTTTTTCGAGTTGGGGAGAATCGGGAAAGTATTTTCGTTTGATGAATATTTTGTGATCGCGCTTTCGGTGGCGCCGTTTTTTCTTTTGATCTATGCGTTCGAGGGGCTCTATGATATTCGAGCGACGCGGAGATTTTGGCAGGAGGCGCACAAGGTGTTTTCGGCGACTACGATCGCACTCGTTGTTCTCATTATCGCGGTTTTCTTGAAGCGCGAATGGTTTTCGTCGCGTTTCATCATTCTCCTCACCTGGTCGCTCTCGGTGGTATTCGTGATTGCGGGGCGTCTCCTCATTCATTCGATTCAGCGATGGCTCTTGGTATCTCGGGGCACCGGGGTGCATCGCGTACTCCTCATTGGGAGGAATGGCGCGCTTGAGCGTCTCAGACGACTTTTTTCCGAAAAACCGTGGCTCGGGTACCGACTTTCGGCATCTTTGGGCACCGTCTCGATTCGGGAAATAAAAGAGATCCGGAAGCAATATGGTGTTGATGAGATTATCGTGTGCGACCCGTCCGTGCCGGATGATGAGCAGGCGAAACTTCTTGATTATTGTCAGGTGAACAACATTGCGTACAAGTATCTGCCGACGACGCTTCAGACATCGAGATTTTCGGTACGAATGTTCGAGGGGGAGCCCTTCATCGAGGCGGAACACACTCCGCTTGACGGGTGGGGGAAGATTGCCAAACGCACGTTCGATATTATCGGATCGACTTTTCTCATTCTTCTCTTTTCGCCCGTCATGCTCATCGTGGCAATCCTCATCAAACTCGAGGATTCGAATGGTCCGATTATTTACAAAAACAAGCGTATCGGCGAAGACGGCAAGGAGTTTTTTGTCTACAAGTTTCGCTATATGAAATGGGAGTACTGCATTACGAAGGAAAATCCCGATTTTGAGAAAGCGCTTCTTTTTGAACAGCAATTGATCGCCGATCGGAATGTCCGTGACAATGTGCTCTACAAAATCAAAGATGATCCGCGAAGGATGAAGATCGGTGCGTTTATTGAACGGTATTCGATTGATGAACTTCCGCAATTTTTTAACGCACTCTTGGGTTCGATGAGTCTGGTTGGTCCCAGGCCGCATCAGGCGCGCGAAGTGGAGAAATACAAGGAATATCATCGCCGCCTTCTTACCGTGAAGCCCGGTGTGACTGGTATGGCGCAGGTATCGGGTCGATCCGATCTCGCTTTTGAGGACGAATACAAGCTCGATATTTTCTATATCGAGAACTGGTCGCTTCGGCTCGATATCTCCATTTGTCTCAAAACGCTCCGCGTGCTCCTTCGGCGTCGGAAGAACGAATAATTTTTTACTCTCGTTCTATCGGGAGTTGTCTCGACCAAGAAAAACAATTTTTCTCACATGCTCCTCTCTATCGGAGCAAACTTGAGAAAAATTGTTTTTCTTGGTCTCGACGTGTGCAAAGAAAGAAACTTCCAAATTACTTGTTTTCTTTATGATGTGTATTGCAAACGATTGGAAGGACTACGAGCTTTTTGATGCGGGAAACGGAGAGAAATTGGAGCGTTGGGGACGTTTTGTTTTGCGCCGTCCCGATCCGCAGGCGATATGGCCTGTGGGAACGGATTCGCGATGGGAAAATCCGAACGCTTGGTATCATCGAAACAAAGAGGGAGGAGGCGCGTGGAAATGCGCGTCGAACATGCCGAGAGATTGGACGGTGTCGTATCGGGATCTCGTGTTTCGTATTGAACTCATGGGATTTAAGCATACCGGACTCTTTCCCGAACAGGCAATCAATTGGGATTGGATGCTTGAAAAAATCCGATCCGCCGAGCGGACGATACGAGTTCTCAATCTCTTCGCCTATACGGGCGGTGCGACGGTGGCGGTGGCGTCCGCCGGAGCAGAGGTGTGTCACGTGGACGCGTCGAAGGGTATGACGGAACGGGCGAAAGAAAATCTCCTCTTGAGCGGACTTGAAGAAGCGTCGGTTCGTTTTCTCGTTGACGATGTCGTGAAATTCGTCGAACGGGAACATCGACGCGGGCATGTCTACGATGCGATCATTCTGGATCCGCCGTCTTTCGGTCGCGGTCCCAAAGGGCAAGTATGGAAGGTGGAAGAACAACTTTTTCCACTTCTCGAACGCGTGACCGGGCTTCTCTCGGACCAGCCGCTTTTTGTCTTGGTAAATTCCTATACGACCGGACTCTCGGGAGCGGTGATTCAAAATATGCTCTCGCTTACGGTAGGGAAGCGGTATGGCGGAAAAAGCTCTTCATTTGAATTGGGTCTTGCTGCGACTTCTCGCGAGGGGATTATTCTTCCCGCCGGGACTTCCGGTCGGTGGGAATGATAAATGAGGGTGTTTATCGAGGGGCTGTTGACAAAAGGGGAATCATTGTCTAGAATGCTTACTGTTCTCAGAAAATTCAAATTGAGGAACTCCGGAGAGATTCGGAACGACGCGGAAAAACGCTGGAACGAGGATTGATTTTCCCGATAGCCGACCCCCCTCGCTTGCGTGCTTTTTTCGGCGGCAGGAAAAACTGCCGTTTCTTTGTGTCCGTTTCGTATCGCGGTGTGGCGATTTTTTAATTTCAGCGTTTCGACTTGCCGAGGGGCCACTATGGGTTTGAACAAAAATAAAGAAATCATTCGCGTCGAAGGAGAAGTGATCGAATCGCTTCCGAGCACGTCGTTTCGAGTTCGATTGGAGAACGGGCACGAAGTGCTCGCGCACATTTCGGGGAGGATGCGGGTTAACTATATTCGTCTTCTGCCGGGGGATCGCGTGATTCTTGAAATGAGTCCGTACGACTTAAATCGCGGAAGAATTGTTCAGCGACTCAAGTGAAAGGCGGTAACTGTGTTTTTGAATGTATCGTTATGAAAGTACGAGCGTCGGTCAAAAAAATTTGCGCTCACTGCAAAGTGGTGAAACGAAGGAGCAAGCTCTATGTGATTTGTTCCGTAAAAAAACACAAGCAAAGACAAGGGTAAGCTCCGAACGTTTGACATGTGACAATTGACACGTGACATGTGGCGAGTGACGAAGGTCGATTG
>JAYRSG010000109.1:0-4111 GCA_041920175.1 Candidatus Moraniibacteriota bacterium
GCGGGGACGCTCGCGGCGCCGATTGCCGGATTCGCTCGGACGCTTTCGGGGACGCTCTCCGGATTTGTTCGGGTGCTCGGAAAAGTGGCGGAGCAGAAGGGATAGTCCGTCATTCCCCCCGCCGTGGCGGGAGGAAACCAGATACCACTTGTTTAACATATCGTCTCTGCGAATTAAATTTGTGGATACTTTCTGTAAGCTGGTGGAGCCTGGATCCCTCCCGCTATGGCGGGACGGGGATGACGATAAAGAGAATATTTTATTTGTTTTGTTATATTTAATTTCAAGTCTATGACCGAAGAGAAGAAAGAAGCGACGGCGGTGCCGGCGAAGTTCGCGAAGTTGGTGGAGGAAATCGAGAAGATGAGTGTTCTCGATCTTTCCGAGTTGGTGAAGGTGCTTGAGGAGAAATTCGGCGTGTCGGCGGCGGCGCCCATGATGATGGGTCCCGCTCTGGCGGGAGGCGCTGCAGCGGCGGAAGCGCCCGCAGAAAAGACGGAGTTTGATGTCGAACTCACGGCGGCGGGCGGACAGAAAATCAACGTCATCAAAGTGGTGCGCGAAATCACGGGACTCGGACTCAAGGAGTCGAAAGACCTCGTGGATGGCGCGCCCAAGGTGATAAAGGAAAAGGCGGCCAAGACGGATGCCGAAACGATGAAAAAGAAGCTCGAAGAAGCCGGCGCGACCGTGACGCTCAAGTAAGGAGTTTTTGCGTTTGCATGAAACGGCTTCTCGAGCACTCGAGAAGCCGTTTCTTTGTGGTATACTTTCGTTATAAGCACTTCCTATCTTTCCTTTATGTCTTTTCTCTTACCCAAGGAGAGCGTTTTCTTCGGATATTTTCGGAATATGCAGGGCGAGATCGAGGCGATGAGTTTGCTCTTCGGGGAGTTTGCCGCGTCATTTGATTGTTTTGAAGACTTTGCGACGCGGGCGCACGCGATTGAACATCGCGCGGACGAGATCGCTCACCGAATTATCGCCGAACTCAATATTTCTTTCATCACGCCTTTTGATCGGGACGATATTCATTTTCTCGCGCAGGAACTCGACGATATCGTCGATCGCGTCGAGGATATCATTCGCGATGTCCACCTGTATCACTTTGCGAAGAAAGTGGACTCGATGGACGAGTTTGCGGAATGCATTCGGCAGGCGACGTTTCATCTCGGGAAGATGATGCGGCATTTGAAGAAAATGAAATACACGCCTTCTCTTACGGCGGAGAAAATAAAAATACACGAGATCGAGGATCGAGCTGATATTCTTTTCGAGAACGCGATGAGCCGGCTCTTCAAAAACGGCGGCGACCCGATCGAGGTCATCAAGACCAAGGCGATACTCGAAGAAATGGAGGAAGTGGTGGATACGTATCAGAAAGTTTCCAATCTGATAGAAAGCATCATCATCAAGGGAAGTTGATATCAAAATCTTAGAGCCTGTCTAGAAAGCTTGTTTTTCTGGAGAAAATTATTTTTTTGCTTGTCTTCCACTTCGTTCGAAAGCCGCAAAAAAACAATTTTCCCCAGAAAAACGTTCAAGTCTTCAGTTTTGTGAAGCTTTTAGACAGGCTCTTGAGACGCGTGAATATTTTCCATATGTTTGACGATCAACTTCTTCTTGTCTCATTTATCGTTCTTATCGCGCTCGTTTTTGACTTTACCAACGGCGCGCATGACGCGGCAAATTCCGTGGCGACGGTGGTATCGACGAAAGCGCTTTCTTTGGGGCAGGCGCTTTTTTTCTCGGCATTCTTCAACTTCATCGCTTTTTCGATTCTCGGGACGGCGGTTGCCAAAACCGTCGGGAGCGGCTTGGTTGATGTGAATATTGTGACGCCGGGCGTTATTCTTGCCGGGCTTTTGGGCGCGATCCTCTGGAACCTCCTCACGCTCTTTCTGGCGCTTCCGACGAGTTCATCGCACGCGCTTATTGGGGGATATGCCGGAGCCGCTATTGCCAAAGCGGGATTTGGCGCCATTCTGTATGCTGGTTGGATGAAGACTCTGATTTTTATCGTAGTGGCGCCTCTCCTCGGTTTTGTTTTAAGTTCAGTTTTTTTGGCGGGTATTTCCTGGGTAGTGTATCTTCTCAAAATTTCGCCCGGTGTCGTTAAATTTTGGTCGAATCGGTTGCAGATCGTATCGGCGGGACTCTTCAGCTTGGGTCATGGCGGCAATGATGCGCAAAAAACGATCGGTATCATTACCGGTCTCCTTCTTTCGGTCGGCTATATCAAAACGTTTACGATTCCTTTCTGGGTGGTTCTCTTGGCCTATGCGGCCATCGCGCTCGGGACGCTCTATGGCGGGAGGAGAATTATCAAGACCATGGGACAGAGAATTTTTCGTTTGCAGGCGCTCGATGGTGTTTGTGCGAATTCGGCGGGTTCGATCAGTCTTTTTCTCTCCACGTTTCTCGGTATTCCCGTGAGTACGACGCATGTGATTGCCGGCGCTATTTCCGGTGTCGGCGCGGTGCAGAGAATGTCTGCCGTGAAGTGGGATATTACGTTTCGCATTGTTTGGGCATGGATTTTCACGATTCCCTTTGCGGCTCTGTTTGCCTTCTCGATCTATGCCGTCGGCGCCTTTTTGTAAGAGCGTGTTAAAAAAGTCCGCTTTTTCGGAAAAAATTATTTTTTTGCTTGTCTTCCACTTTGTTCGCCTGCCTGCCGGCAAGGCAGGAAAGCCGCAATCCCGCAAGGCGGGACCCGAAAAGCTCAGGAGATATTCTTGAGTTTGAAGCTTTTTTAACACGCTCTAAAGAAAAGTTTTCAAGCGAGCTTTCGAATGGTATACTGGCGGAGGAAAAGGGTTTTTTCTTTAACGATATCCGTATGTCAATCATTTCCGATATTCAGGGGCGAGAAATTTTGGATTCGCGGGGGAATCCGACGGGGGAGGTGCGAGTGACGCTCGAGAGCGGAATTTCGGCGGTTGCCGGCGTGCCGAGTGGGGCATCGACTGGGTCGCTTGAAGCAATCGAACTGCGCGACGGGGACCCGAAGCGTTATGGAGGAAAGGGTGTCTTGAAAGCGGTCGAACATGTGAATGGCGAACTCAAGGAGAAACTCCTCGGGATGAACGCGCTCGATCAGGAGGCGATCGACCGAGCGATGCGCGATCTCGACGGGACCGAGAACAAGGCGCGACTGGGAGCGAACGCCATTCTCGGCATTTCGCTCGCCGCGGCGCGCGCGGGATCGATGCTCGAAGGTATTCCGCTTCACCGATATCTCCGCAATCTTTTTGTAAACGGCGAGAGCGATGCGCCGCCCGTTGGCGATGCGTTTCCCATTCCGATGTTCAATGTCTTGAACGGCGGGGCGCACAGCGATTCGGGACTCTCGGTGCAGGAGTTCAAACTTTTCCCCAGAGGCATTCAAAAATATTCCGAACAGCTCCGCGCGGGGAGCGAGATTTTTCAGGCGCTCCGTGCCATTCTCGCGAAAGCCGGCTGTTCGGTCGGTGTCGGCGACGAAGGCGGATTTGCGCCGAAGCTCGAGAGTCACGCGCAGGCATTCGAAATGATCCTTCAGGCGATCGAGAAGGCGGGATATGTCGCCGGGAAGGATGTTTTTCTCGGCATCGATGCCGCGGCGAACTCATTTTATGTTGCGTCCGAAAATGTCTACGCGCTCCTTCCCGAACAGGTGCGTCTCACGCGCGATCAGCTCCTCAATGTCTATGCCGAGTGGGTGGAGAAGTATCATCTCGTTTCGATTGAGGACGCGCTTCATGAAGAGGACTGGGAGGGCTTCGCGATTCATGAGGAGCGATTCGGAAAAGGGAAGGGCGTTCAAACAATCGGCGACGATCTCTTGGTGACCAATCCGAAGCGCCTCGCGATCGCGATCGAGAAAAAAGCGTGCAATGCCGTCCTTATCAAACCCAATCAAATCGGCACGCTCTCCGAAACGCTCGAGACGATGCGACTTGCGAAGAAAAACAATTTAAAAACCGTCATATCGCACCGCTCCGGCGAAACCTGCGACGACTTTATCGCCGACCTCGCCGTCGGCACGGGCGCCGATTGCATCAAAACCGGCTCTCTTTCCCGCGGCGAACGCCTCGCGAAATACAATCGCCTCTTGGCGATTGCCGAA
>JAYRSG010000110.1:0-4228 GCA_041920175.1 Candidatus Moraniibacteriota bacterium
GTGGATTTCTGGGCGCCGTGGTGCGGACCGTGTCAGATGATGGGTCCCATCGTAGATGAGGTCGCCGAAGAAATGAAGGGAAGGGCGAAGGTGGGCAAGCTCGATGTGGATGAGAATCCGACGAAAGCCTCGGAATACGGCATCATGTCCATACCGAGCCTCAAAATTTTCAAGGGCGGGAAGGTGGTAAAAGAGTTCATGGGCGTCCAACAAAAAGACGCACTCATAAACGAGCTCTTGAAAGTGTAACTCATAATCGGAGGGAATATGCGCATACATAAACAGACGGTTCCTTTTGAAAGTCGGACGCAGATTGATTTCGTCGATATCACGCAAAATATTCGCGATATCGTGCGCGAGTCGGGGATTCGGCAGGGGCAAGTGGTTATTTTCGTGCCTCATACGACTATGGGCGTCGTCATCAATCACAATGAGCCGCTCCTTCTCCAAGATTTTATGCGCATTCTCTACAAGGTGGCGCCGGTTGACGATCACTACTCGCATGACTTGTTTGAAATTCGGAAGGAGCGCCCGTCCGATGGTCGAAGCAATGGACACTCCCACTGCAAGGCGCTTCTCATGGGATCGAGCGAGACGCTTCTCGTCGAGCGTGGCGATATCATTCTCTCGCCTCTTCAGAGCGTTTTTGCGGTCGAATTCGACGGTGCCCGCAAACGTGACGTTATTGTGCAGGTGATGGGGATCTGATTCAATGAACAGGGAACAAGGAGCAAAGAACAATGAACAAGCCTGCCCGCATCGCTACGCGAAGCGTTGCGGGCGGGGAGCAAGGAACAATGAGCTTTTACTTTGTATTTTTTTGATCAATTTTCAATGATACGAAAAATATTGTTCGGAATTTTGTTTTTAAGTATTCTTGCCGGCGTTGGTGCCGGTGTTTTTCTGTATCGAGCAAAGACGGTGAAGAGTGGATTCTCGGGAGAAAAACTGTTTCATATTGAGGTAGGCGAAGATATTACTTCGATCGCGAAACGACTCGAAAGGGAGCGGCTTGTCGCGTCGAAATGGTATTTTCTTTGGAGTGCATGGCGGGGAGGGCTCCGGGGAAATGTGCGGGCGGGAGATTTTGTGATTGCGGGACGACGGACGGCGCCGGAAGTAATTGTCATTCTCCGCTCCGAAGAAGGGAAACCGAAAGAAATCACACTGACCTTCCCCGAGGGGTGGGACAGCAAGAAGATAGCGGCGCGTCTTAACGCGAATCGTTTCGATGGCGATCGATTTCTCGCGCTTGTGAAGGAGCCTCTACCGGAGTGGCGAGAGAAATATGTGACGCTCCAAAACCTTCAAGAAGGGAGTTCGCTCGAGGGGTTTCTCTTTCCCGATACTTATACCTTTCTCCTTTCGGCGACGCCCGAAGACATCATTGAAAAGATGCTCCGGGATTTCGAAACGCGTTTCGGAGACGATCTTCGGCGGGAAGCGACGCGACAAGAGAAAAGCATTTTTGACATTGTCGTCATGGCGAGTATTCTCGAGCGGGAAATTGGAACCGCGAATCAGTCGCTCGAAACGATAGAGCGTGATCGAAAAATGGTGAGCGATATTTTCTGGCGACGTCTCGGAGACGGTCACGCGCTCGAGAGTTGCGCGACGGTACAATTCGTGTTGGGAAGCAATAAGCCGCAACTTTCTTTCGAAGAAACGCGAACACCCTCTCCGTACAATACCTATATTAACAAAGGCCTTCCGCCGGGACCGATCGGAAATCCGGGAATTGTCTCGCTTCGCGCCGCTCTTTTTCCGACGACCAATGACTTCTACTACTTCCTCAACAATCCCGAAACCGGAGAAACATTCTTTGCGAAAACACTCGAAGAACATGGGAGAAATAAAGTGCAAAATGGATTGTAGGGAAGGGGAAATTTGTAGGAGAAGGGGGCGTCAGGAGGGAGAAAAGAGACGCAAAATCTTTCGTCTCTACGAAGTTTGGATGGATAATTAGCACTCTCTTTCGGTGATTGCTAATTTTTTTGTCTTAGCGTACAATAGCATCAGAAAAATCCTAAAGATATGGCAAAAGATTACTACAAAACACTTGGCGTTTCCAGGAACGCTTCCGAAGATGAGGTCAAGAAAGCATATCGGAAACTTGCGCACGAGTTTCATCCGGATAAAAAAGGCGGCGACGAGGCGAAATTCAAAGAAATCAACGAAGCCTATCAGGTATTGTCAAACAAGGAAAAACGTGCCCAGTATGACCGATTCGGAGAGGCATTTTCGGAAGGGGGCGGCGGAGGAGCCGGCTTTGGCGGTTTCGATTTCAGTCGCGGGTTCGAGGGGTTTTCGAATGGAAATTTTCATTTTGAGGGCGGTTTCGATGATATTTTCTCGAGCGTTTTTGGGTCGCGCGGAACATTTCATGGAGAACGACGAAAGAAAAACGGCGCTGATATTCAAATTGATGTCGAGATTTCTTTTGAAGAAATGGCGCGCGGAGTGAAGAAGGTTGTATCGCTCCGCAGGAACACTCTGTGTTCATCCTGCGGCGGAACCGGCGGAAAAAAGGGAACCAAAGAAATGGAATGTCGGACTTGCGGTGGAGCGGGGAGGGTGCGCCGAAATGTGCGGAGTTTTCTCGGCATGTTTCAACGGGTGGAAATATGCGACGAGTGTGAAGGGAGAGGGAAGGTATTTTCCGAGAAATGTCCGGAATGCCGCGGATCGGGACGAGTAAAAAAATCCGAAGAAATTTCCATCGACATACCGACCGGCATTGAAGATGGACAAATGCTTTCGCTCTCGGGAAAAGGAGAGGCGGGAGAAAGAGGGAGCATTCCCGGGGATCTTTTGATTGCCATCCATATTCATTCGCACCCGGATTTCGATCGACGAGGAAATGACATTCTGTCGACCATTTCTCTCTCGTGCGCGCAAGTGGCGCTGGGTGATACGGTTTCGGTCAAAACAATAGACGGCGCGGTATCTATGAAAATTCCTCCCGGAACGCAATCTGGGGAAGTCTTTCGCGTTCGTGGCAAAGGGCTTCAGCCGATTGGAAATTCATGGGAAAGAGGCGATCATCTCGTTACCGTTTCGGTTCGCATTCCGAAACACCTCTCTCGCGAGGAGCGATCGCTTTTTGAAGCATTGCGAAAAATCGAAGGGTGAGCTCTCGGTCTTTTGTTTTTCTTTTTCGATTTTGCTATACTAACCTCGTAATCTTTAACGTCTCCCTATGGCTCAAGTTTTTAAGATTCTGCTGGTTGACGATGATGATAACACGAGAGAACTCTACGCAGAGGTGTTTCGAAATTCCGGTTTTGAGGTGCGAGAAGCGAAAGATGGTCTCGAAGGACTCGATATGGCGACCAAGGAGCGTCCGGATGTGGTTTTTACCGGTATCATTATGCCAAGGATGGACGGGTTTGCGCTCACGGAAGCGCTCCGTGCCAATGTGGCGACCGCCTCAATCCCCATCGCCTTCTCTTCCCATCTCGGAAGACAAGAAGATCAGAAACACGCGAAAGAATGTGGCGTTAACGATTTTATCGTGCGCGACATCGTCACGCCGAATGATGCGGTTCTTCGAATACGATCACTGGTTTCTCATAGCGAGTATATGATCGCTCTCGATCCTCGCGCGCTCGACGCGCAAAAACTCGCCGCCGATCTCCATATCAATTCGAATTTCTCGTGCTCGGAAAACGGTGGACGACAATTCGCCCTCCGACTCAAAACGAAAAACGCCTCGACAAGAAGTTTCGAGGCCGAATTGGTTTGCATTCCGTAAGGCACTGTCGCAAAATAAATTAATCGGTTCCATACGCCGAAGTTCTCATTCTATCTTCAAGTTAACGGTAAAAGCGTGCAGGTTATTTTGCGACGATGCTTAAGACACTGTCGCAAAACAAGTTAATCGGTTCCATACGCCGAAGTTTTCGTTCTATCTTCAAGTTAACGGTAAAAGCGTGCAGGTTATTTTGCGACGATGCTTAAGTCCTGTTGATTTTCCATGGATACGGATTTTTTGTATTCTTTGTTCCTTGGCATTGTTCAAGGACTTTCGGAATTTCTTCCCGTATCGAGTTCGGGACATTTGGTGGTGCTTCCATGGATTTTTGGATTCCCTGATCCGGGACTTGCTTTTGATGTGGCACTTCATGCAGGGACGCTTCTTGCGGTTCTTTGGTATTTCCGACGAGATTGGCTCAATATTTTCCGGCTTCGAAACGATATGCCGGAATATTTTGAAAATCCGAAGATA
>JAYRSG010000111.1:0-5522 GCA_041920175.1 Candidatus Moraniibacteriota bacterium
AAGATTGCAAAAAGTAATTTTTTTCACACGTTTCACGAATGCTGATCCGACGTTCAAAAAATTACTTTTTGCAATCTTGGCGTGCGTGACGGAGGACTTTAGGGTAATTTGGTGTAAATACCGAAAAAAATATGGAAACTTCTTCTGAACCGATGGAAAAAAAGAAAGGGGCGCGTATTCGTGTCGGAACGGCGGTTTTTTCGTTGACTTTCATCGCGCTTTTTGTGGCGATTGCCGGATTCCTCCTCGTTGTGTTTCGTCCGGATAATTCCGTTGGAATGATGTTGCGCCGCGTTTTTCCTTTTCCGATCGTCGTTGTTGACGGATCGTTCATTTCTTTCGGCGAAGTCGACGGGAATCGAGAATCGATTCGAAGGTTTTATGAATCCCAATCGTCGGCACTTTCGGAGCGGGGGCTTCGAGTGGATTTTGAAACGCCGGACGGGAAGAAGCGTCTTCTCATCCGAGAGAAGGATATTGTGAACAAACTCGTGGAAGACCGAATTATTATTTCGCTTGCCCGGGAACGGGGGATACGTTTTTCCGATGACGAAGTGGAAAAAAAGCTCGGCGAGACCATGCAAAAGGAAGGGGGCGATCGAGAGAATTTGGAATCGCGGCTCAAGTCGCTCTATGGATGGGAACTCTCCGATTTTCGGGAAAAAATAGTGCTTCCTTCTCTCTATCGAGAGGCGTTGGAATCGTCTTTTATGAAGGAGAGGAATACCGAGGGGGCAAGAACGCTCATCGAAAAGGCGGCGACTGCTCTCCGGAAGGGATCGTCTTTCGAGAAAGCGGCGGAGGAATTTTCCGAAGGAGGATCCAAGGAGAAGGGCGGCGATTTGGGGTGGGTGGATGTTGAATCGCTCGTTCCGGAATTGCAAAATGCCGCTTCGAATCAGGCAATCGGCGAAACCGGTTCGATTATCGAGAGTACGCTCGGGTACCATATCCTTTGGATTTCGGAACGAAAGATGGAAGGTGAAAAAGAGATGGTTCGACTCCGGCAGATTTTTACCCGAAAACCATCGTTTCCCGAGTGGCTCGCCGAAGAGAAACAAAAGAAGTCGGTTCTTATTTTTTCTCGGCGATATCTCTGGAACGCGGAAGTCGGAGCCGTTCTCTTTCGCGACGAGGATTTGCGGAACTTTGAACAGCGTGCTCTCGAGCGTTCCGAAGGAGATCCGTCCCTTATTTTCTAGACAAGAAAAATACGAAATAGTACCAACTTACCCTCCCTCTTTTTCCTTGAGAGCTGCCAAGATTGCAAAAAGTAATTTTTTTCACACGTTTCACGAATGCTGATCCGACGTTCAAAAAATTACTTTTTGCAATCTTGGCGTGCAATAATAGAGAACATTTTTATTTGATTTGGTATAACATGAAATAATCCACTAATGAAAACCTTATGGAAACGACAGAAATGCTGGTTCCTGAAATTAAAAAGCCGAATCAAGTTTTCCGAAAATCCCGACACCGGGGAGGATCGTTCATTCTTCTCCTCTCTTTCGCATTCGGATTTTTCGGCGGCGTTTTGGGATGGTGGGTGGGACCGCGCCTTGCAAGCGATCTCAAACTTCCACTCCCCCCGATTTTTCGAGATATCGAAAACGGCAAAGGTGAAAAAACTTCCGTTGCCATTCCCCCTTCCGTCTCTTCGGAAGAAGCACTTCTTGTCGATCTGGTCGAGAAGAGTTCAAAAGCCGTCGTGAGCGTCGTTATTACCAAAGATGTGCCAAAGTATCGGAGTCTCTTCGATGATCCCGGTTTTCCGTTTTTCTTCCGAGATCCTTTTTCCGAACGGAACTACGATACGGGAGAAACCGAAAAACAGACGGTCGGCGAGGGATCCGGATTTTTCGTTTCGTCGGATGGAATGATCGTGACGAATCGTCACGTCGTCGACGAAACGGAGGCGGACTATACGGTTATTTTGAATGACAAAAAAGAATATTCGGCGCGCGTTTTGGCGCGCGATCCCGTTCAGGATATCGCCATTTTGAAAGTGGACGGCGAAGGATTTCCGGCGCTCGAACTCGGCGACTCCGACGGCGTCAGAGTGGGGCAGACGGCGGTCGCGATCGGGAATTCGCTCGGAGAGTTCTCGAATACCGTGAGCCGCGGCATCGTGTCCGGACTGAAACGGAGCCTCGTCGCCGGTTCCGGCTTCGGAAGTTCGGAGCGACTCTCCGGCATTATTCAGACGGACGCCGCGATCAACCCGGGAAATTCCGGCGGACCGCTCCTCGATCTTTCCGGAAAGGTGATCGGTGTCAATGTCGCGATGGCGCAAGGGGCGCAGAATATCGGATTCGCCATACCGGTCAACAGTATCAAAAATGCGATCAAGGAAGTAAAGGAAACCGGCAAGATCTCCGCGCCCTTCCTCGGTGTTCGTTATGCGATTATCACACCCGACATTCAAAAGGAAAATAATCTTCCGTTCGAATATGGCGCGCTCATCGTGCGAGGTCAAAAAATGACGGACCTCGCCGTCGTGCCCGGTTCGCCGGCGGACAAGGCGGGGATTGTCGAGAACGATATCATTCTCGAAATCGACGGCGTGAAAATAAACGAAGAGACCCAACTTGGCGACATTATCGGCACCAAGCGTTCCGGCGACACGGTGACACTCAAATTGTGGCGGAAGGGCTCTCTCAAGGATGTGGAAGTGATGCTCGAGGAACGAAAGTAAGGAGTCAGAGCTTGAACTATGAAAATCGGCATTGATGCGCGCTTCTACGGACCGCCCGGGAAGGGGCTCGGGCGGTATACGACGGAGCTGATTCGCTCACTCGAGGCGCTCGATGCGAAAAATGACTACGTGATTTTTCTCCGGAAAGAAAACTTCAATCTTTACACTCCGATGAATTCGCATTTTCGAAAAGTGCTCGCGGATTTTCGGTGGTACTCTTTCGAAGAACAAGTTGGGTTTGTTTGGACGCTCCTTCGCGAACGGTGCGATCTCGTGCACTTTCCGCACTTCAATGTGCCGCTCCTCTATCGGAAACCGTTTGTCGTTACGGTGCACGATCTTATCCTTCTTCGGTTTCCGACGCTTCGCGCGACGACCTTGAGCCCCTTCTTCTACCGGCTGAAATTTTTCGCGTATCGGTTGGTGATCAGAAACGCTCTTCTTCGTTCTCGAAAGGTTATCACGGTTTCCGAGTATACGAAGCGCGATATTCTGGACCGCTATCCGGTCCGTCCGGAGAATATTTCCGTCACATTCGAGGCGGCACACGCGTTTTGCCATACGATGCCGAAGGAGGCGGCGCGCCGAACGTTTCGAGCGCTCGATCTTCTCGCGAGGGAAAAAGGAGAATGTTTTCGTGATATACTACGACCGTATGCGCTCTTCGTGGGAAACGCCTATCCGCACAAGAATCTTCCGGCACTTCTCCGGGCGTTCGAAGGATTCCCGGACGTCGAAGCGAGGCTGGTCTTGGTTGGCGGAGACGATTATTTCTTTCGAAAACTCAAGAAATTCGCGGAGGACCGGAAAATACGGGCGGTCATATTTGCGGGCGCTGTTTCGGACGACACACTCGATCTTCTCTACCGATACGCCCGAGTGTCGGTCTTTCCCTCGCTCTATGAGGGTTTCGGACTTCCTCCGCTCGAGGCGATGCGCCAGGGTTCGCCCGTTATCGCCGCTTCCGCCGCCGCGTTTCCGGAAGTGTTGGGTGATGCCGCTCTTTTTTTTGATCCCCTTCAGCCGCATGCCTTGAGAGAAGCGCTTCTTACTCTCTGGAATGACGAATCTCTTCGGGCAGAGTTTCGAAAAAAAGGATATCGACGATCAGGACTTTTTTCCTGGGAGACGATGGGAAGAGAAACGCTCCGCATCTATCATGAGGCGCTTGGTGTTTCCCAAATCAATACACAATTTCGATGAACGAGGTATCTTCACTTTCACGAACGAGACCGACGAGGCGGATGATGGATGTCGGATCGGCGAAGCGAACGCCGTTCGTTTCTTTGCGTCTCGAAAAAGGAGCGAGAGAGCGTCCCGTTTCGATTCGGCCGGCGAGGGAACGAATTGAGTTGAAAAAAATTTCTTCGGCGAAAATATTTAGCTCGTCTCCCGAAAAGCTCGAAGAGCGACCGAAGGAAAAGTCTGACGTCGCAATCCCGTCGTTTTTGTCCGAGAAAACATTGGCTTCTTCTTCGACGCGGAATTGCAAGGAAAAATATTCTTTTGGGGAACGGTGGGCGTCGCGATGGTTTACGATGGCGTCGTCGCTCTCGTTTGTTTCGAGAATATTCGAAAACAAACGCGTACGGATGGCCGCGTTTCTTGCGATGGCGCTCTTCGGATCCGCCTGGTTTGGCGCGCGACTCTTTGAAAAGGGAATGAACATGAAGGGGGCGGTATTGGGTGTCAGTACGGAAGGATATCGGGAACTCACCCAAGCGATCGATGAAGCGAAAGCGCGCGATTTTTCTTCGTCGGGGCAACTCTTTCAAAGCGCCTTCGTTTCGTTTTCGACCGCTTCGAATCTTTTCGACGAATGGAACGGAACCGTGATTGAGGCGGCGCGATTTTTGCCGGTGGTTTCGCAGATTTCATCCGGGAAATATTCGGTTCTCGCCGCGCGGGATATCGCGGCGGCGGGGGAGGCGCTCTCGCGGGTCGGGGGCGACATCACCCTCATGGGGAATCCCCTCAAAAGCGAAGGAAACACCTCGTTTCTCGAGGTGTTTCGAAGCGCGCGCGACGATGTTTTCGCGGCCGAGAAATTGCTCGAAAACGCGCTTTTGAATCTCGACAAGGTTTCGGTCGCCGATATTCCGGAGGAGAAGCGCGAGACATTCCTCGCGCTCAAGACGCGCTTGCCGGAAGCGATTTCCGGTATGCGAGTTTTTCTCGAGCACGGCGATATTTTTTCGGATATGGTGGGCGGGAACGGACCGCGAAAATTTTTGTTTCTTTTTCAGAACAATCAGGAACTTCGGGCGACGGGCGGCTTTATCGGGAGTTACGCGTTTCTCGACATGAACGGGGGAAATGTTCGGAAATTTTTTGTCGACGGTATTTTCAATCCCGACGGACAGCTCCACGAAGACATTGTGCCGCCCGCGCCCCTCCAGAAAATAAGCGCCGGATGGAGTCTGCATGACAGCAATTGGTTTCCGGATTTTCCGGTTTCCGCCGAGAAAGCCATTCATTTCTACGAGAAGACCGGCGGACCGACGGTGGACGGCGTCGTCACGCTCACGCCCGAAATTTTGAAGCGATTTCTCGCGCTTACGGGTCCTGTGTTTTTGGAGAAATACGGCGTCACGCTTGACGAGCGGAATTTTTTGGAGTCGATTCAATATCAGGTTGAGGTTGCCTATGACAAGGAGGAGAACCGACCGAAACAAATTCTCGCCGATCTCGCGCCGATTCTCCTCGAGCGGATTTTCGGCGAGGAAGCGGCGCCGGGAGTTTTTGGAAAAGCGATCTCCGCTATCGAATCCGGACTCTCCGAAAAGCATATCCTGTTCTATTCCCGAAACGCCGCGATGCAATCGCT
>JAYRSG010000112.1:0-2255 GCA_041920175.1 Candidatus Moraniibacteriota bacterium
CATCCGATTCGGACTGAATGCCGTCAAAAATGTCGGTACCACCGTCACGGAAACCATCGTCGTCGAACGAAAAGCAAACGGCACGTTCAAAAATCTCACCGACTTCATCGAACGCGTCCGCACCAAAGATCTCAACAAGAAGTCCATCGAAGCACTTGCCAAAGTGGGCGCGCTTGACGCCTTCGGCGAACGAAAAAGCTTTCTCGAGAGTATCGACGCCATATTGCTCTATTCCAAAAACAACGAAAAAACCAAGGCGACGCACTCGATGAGTCTCTTCCGCGATATGCCGATCGAGAAAAGCGCGATTCGCCTCACCGACTCCGCCCCCGCGACGAAACACGAAAAACTCATGTGGGAAAAAGAGCTCCTCGGACTCTATGTGAGCGATCACCCCGCAAGCGACTTCCAAGAATACTTGGAACAGGTCGCCGTCCCCATTCACGAAGTCGAGAAGCGTCCTGAAGGCACCTCGACCCAAGTGGGCGGCGTCATTTCGGCGCTCCGCAAAGCCTACACCAAAGATCAGAAAACAATGTACTTCGCAACGATCGAAGATACGACCGGCCGCATCGAAGCCGTCGTCTTCCCTCGGGTCGCCGAGCAAACCGAAAGCCTCTGGGTCGCCGAAAATCTCGTTGTCGTCGGCGGCAAAATTTCCCTCCGAGACGGCGCGCCAAAAATCATGGTCGAGCGTGCCGAACGCCTCTCCGAAAAGGAAGTGGAAACATGGCAGAGAGCGCTTCTTACACAGCGGAAATATGGGGCGCAGCACGAAGAATTAGGAATGAAGAATCAAGAATTTGGCAAAGAAAAATCAAAAACTCTCGTAGAACCCGCTCAAAACCTCATCATTTCACTCGACAACGCCGCAACCGAGAAAATGCTTCAGAAACTTGCCGAAACACTGAAGTCACTTCCCAAGGGACATGCAAAAGTTTCTGTCCAGCTCCGCGGCAAAACAATAGAAACTTCTTTTGCCATCGAACCGACGCCGGAATCAATTGAAATTCTGAAAAGCAATTTTCCAAATGTGGAAGTGAAATAGAAATCCCATGAAAAACATGTCTTTACAAAACATCCTTGTCATTATGGGTCCCACGTCGTCGGGCAAATCTTCGCTCGCGATCGAAATGGCGAAGCGATGGAACGGCGAGATCATTTCCGCCGACAGCCGTCAGGTCTATCGCGGGATGGATATCGGAACAGGAAAGATCAAAAGGGACAATTCTCCACTAACAACTGACAACAAACAACACGGAACAATCGGGTCACCGTTGTCAGTTGTCAGTTGTCAGTCGTATGTTTCAGAAGGCATTCCCCACCATCTCCTCAGTATTGCCGATCCGAATGACAACTATAATGTCTCGCATTTTCTCCGTGACGCGCGCGTCGCGATCGAGGACATCGCGAGTCGAGGCAAACTCCCGATTCTCTGCGGCGGAACGGGATTTTGGATCCAAGCGCTCATTGAAAATCAGGAGCTTCCAGATGTTCCGCCCAACCCAACGCTTCGCGAAACGCTTTCGCAAAAAACTCCCGAGGAACTTTTCGAAATGCTCCAAAAACTCGATCCAACACGCGCGGAACAAATAGACCGCAACAATCCGCGGCGACTTGTGCGAGCGATAGAAATAGCACAGGACTCAAACAATAAATTGCCAATCACAAATTACAAATCACCAAACAACCAGACAACCAGAAAACCAGACAACCAACCGCTCCTTGCCCTTTGTCCGCCCAAAGACATTCTCGATGCCAAAATACAAGCGCGGCTCGACGCGCGATTTGCCGAAGGTATGATCGAAGAAGTGACAAAACTCCACGACAAGGGCGTTTCATGGGAACGCCTCGACGCGTTCGGACTCGAGTACCGATGGATTTCCCGATACCTCCGGAGAATGATCGGTGAAAAAGAAATGAAAGAAAAACTTTTTTTCGAGAGCATTCATTACGCGAAACGCCAAATGACCTGGATTCGCCGATGGCATCGATCAAATCCCGCCCTCCACATCGTCGAAACGCCGGAAGAAGCGATGAATCTCGCAGGAGCATTTCTCGAAATCGAAAAATAAAAACTTTCCACCCAAAAAAGAATGCCCGGAATATCGTTGTCCGGGCATTGTTTGCAAACTCACCACCCCAAAGAAAAGAGCAGTTTTTCGATACACCTCCCGCATCGTTCCCGAATATTTCCCGGTTCACGCCCTTCCTGAAAATTCTCGAGAAACCGAAGAAAATCACCCACAAACACA
>JAYRSG010000113.1:0-2390 GCA_041920175.1 Candidatus Moraniibacteriota bacterium
ATCGCTTCTCTTTTGTCAGCGTGATTTTTCGAGGGGAAGCATTCTTTCTTTTTTGTATGGGTGTTTGTTGTGGCATGGGGAAACGTTATGGATTATGAGGGGAGGATAGCATATTTTCGAGTTTTAAGGTAAGTGAGTATAAAATCATACATACAAACAGACCCCGAGACGCAACATCTTGCGTCTCTACGAGAAAATACCGTCTGTTTTTTCTGCTAATTGTTTCTTTGTCAATTGTCAAATGTCAATTGTTAACTGTTCGCCCGTATGCCTGCCAAACTGTTTTCCGCCGCAACTCTGGGACTCGAAAGCGAACTCGTTGAAGTCGAAGTGGACGCCTTCAATACGGGGATGCACCACTTCACCGTGGTCGGCCTCCCCGACACCACGATCAAAGAATCCCGCGACCGCGTCTCGTCCGCCATCAAAAATAGCGGCTTTTTGCCGCCGCACCGCTTCGGTCGCATCACCGTCAATCTCGCTCCCGCCGATTTGCCAAAGAATACGCCCGTCTACGACGTGCCGATGGCTCTTGGGTTTCTCTTGGCGACCGAACAGCTCGATTTCGACTTTCGCGACAAGCTCTTCGTCGGCGAACTCTCCCTGGACGGCAAAGTCCGCCCCATAAGCGGCGTCCTCCCGATTGCGCTTCTCGCCAAGCGCCTTGGTTTCGCCGAGCTCTATGTGCCGGAAAAAAACGCCGCCGAAGCCTCCATGATACGGGGCGTCACCGTGATTCCGATCACTTCGCTCTTTGACACCGCCCAACACCTTGGGAAAATCCGGAATATCGCCCCGCATCCGGACATTGACATGGAATCGCTCTTCCAAGAAGAAACCTTCCTCCTCGATATGAAGGACGTCCGCGGTCAAGAACACGCGAAGCGCGCCTTGGAAATCGCTGCGGCGGGCGGACACAATATCCTGATGAGCGGCCCTCCGGGAAGCGGGAAGACTGTCCTCGCCAAAACCCTCCCCTCCATCCTCCCCAAGCTCAATTTCGAAGAGAGCATCGAAATCACCAAAATTTTCTCGATCGCCGGATTCCTCACACGCGGGAACACCCTCGTCACCGCGCGCCCCTTCCGCTCACCGCATCACAGCGCAAGCGCCGTCTCGCTCGTCGGTGGCGGCTCCTTCCCCAAGCCCGGAGAAATAAGCCTCGCGCATCGCGGCGTTCTCTTCCTCGACGAATTCGGCGAATTTTCCAAAAATGTCTTGGAAAATTTGCGGCAACCCCTCGAGGATGGCCACATCACCGTCTCCCGCGCCAAAGGCTCCCTTCACTTTCCCGCGCGCTTCATCTTGGTCGCCGCGATGAATCCATGCCCCTGCGGGAACTTGGGCGATCCCGAACGCCTCTGTTCCTGCTCGCCCCGCGAAACGAGTCGCTACAAAACGCGCATCTCCGGTCCCATCATGGACCGGATCGACCTCCACATCGAAGTCCCGCGCGTCCCCTTCGACAAGCTCGAAGCTCCGGGCGACGCCGAGAAAAGCCTCGACATCCGCGCCCGCGTCGAACGCGCCCGCGAGATCCAAAGGAAACGCTTCGAAGGAAAGGGCATTTTCACCAATGCCGAGATGAATAGCGCGCTTCTGCGCGAGCTCTGCCCCCTCGACCAGGCCGGCAAAGACCTTTTGCGGCAAGCCGTCTCTTCCATGCGCCTCTCCGCCCGCGCCTATTACCGCTTGATCAAGCTCGCCCGCACCATCGCCGACCTCGAGGGTAGAGACCACATCACTCCCACCCACCTCGCCGAAGCCGTGCAGTACCGCTTCAAGACGGAGTAGGGAAGCACAAAAAGAAATTTGACAGACTCCGAATTTGTCGCTACAAAAGAAAGGATGGTTTTTTAACAATTCGGGTTTCGCTCCTCTTTTTCAGTTTTCGGGCGGGATGCGCGGGCGCGTATTCCCCGAAGACTGTAATGAGAGGGGTGAGACAATGCAAAAGTTGCTATTTTTGTTTTGTGCAGTTTGCTGTTGCGGTCTGCCGATAACAAGCCAGAGCGCGCCGACCGAAAGCGATCAGCCGAAATTGACCCTTTCAATCGACCCCGACGGAGCCGTAAGCGGTTCCTACACCGAAAACGGGCGCACGATCTCCATCGAGGCGCTCCGCGGCGAAGAAAATATCGGGGACGACCCCGATATGCTCCCCTATGCCCTGGATATCCGGATTCTGGATGAAGATAAAATTCCGTTTCTGGTTCAAAACAGCGGCGTGAGCCAGAATCTGGGAGATACGGAATGGACGAGCGTACAGGAAAATCCCGATGACGTTGCTCGACAACAAGCAATAGGGATGCTCCCAAATGCGATACGGCATATAAGGGCGGCACTCGCGGGTGAGACTCAAGAGAATACCACCATCCTCAATCTCACGG
>JAYRSG010000114.1:0-11215 GCA_041920175.1 Candidatus Moraniibacteriota bacterium
ATACGGAAGAAATTTTCCCCGAAGTTTTCCGCAACCAGTCGAACATTTTCCACAAATCTCCGATCGGACTCCTTGGATCCGATCGCCTCAAAAAATTCTTGCGCGTTCTTCCCGCCGCTCAAAATGTCGCTCGCGATAACGGGAATATACAAAAGCACAACGGCCAAAAATGCCGCTCCGATCCCCTGCCATGACCATCCCGCCCGGACACGGGACCATCGAAAGCAAGCGAACACGGCGACAAAAATCGGGAGCGCGAAAAATGTCGTAAAGTGAAGCTGGGAAATAATGCCGTACGCGACTCCGAGAAGCACGTACCACCGAATTTTCTTGGGAGCTTCCTCCGAGAGGATACGAAGAAACGCGTAGAGAAAGAGGAGGCCAAAAAACGATGTCGAGTTTGGATTCCACGAGAAGCGTGCGTTTTCGATGGCGAGAAATCCATACGAAAACACCACCGTGAGCGCCATGGACCACTCTCGACTGAAAAGCCTTCTCGCCACGAGAAAAAAAAGCGGAATCGAGAGGAGTGAAAACAAAAGCACCGGCAGCGAAAGCACCCCCGGAGAAACCGAGCGGAAAAGCGCTGCGGAAGCTGACTGGAAATAATAGAACGCGGGTCCCAGACGAAGATCCGTCCCGCCCGCCCGCGGCCCCAAGAGCGGAAGCGCCCCCGCCCCTTCCTCGAGGACGCCAAGCGACACCATCGCATCCCGGATCTGATCCGACTTGATAATCATCCAATCCTCAAAATGCACGACGCGCGCAAAAATCGCTCCCGCAATGAGAATCAGAAAAAATATCGTCTTCCACTCCTTCGAAAGAAACTTCATCATAGTCATACCAAATCAAATAAAACTTTTTCATATTGTACGCCAAGATTGCAAAAAGTAATTTTTTGAACGTCGGATCAGCATTCGTGAAACGTGTGAAAAAAATTACTTTTTGCAATCTTGGCAACTCACAGAGCAACAGAGCTTAATTTTATCTAGTATTATTCACCCAAAAATACATCCCCCCAGAACATTCGGTCATTCTTTCGTTCTTTTGCGGGAATCCACGCTTCGTTTTCGCGCTTCGTGTCATCTTCTTTGAATCGGAAATCCGAATCGATCGTTCGATTGGTAAAGGAGATCTCCGCAACCGCGATTTGTCCGACATTTTCAAAATCCAAAATGCTGAATGATTCGTCGAATTTATCAATGACCGACTGAAGTTCGGTTTGTTCCACGGGAACGACGGCGAAAAACCTCGCCAAGGGATCGACCGGAACCGTTTGCATATTTCGAAATGCAAAATCGGAGTCGGTTTTTTGTTTCTGTTCCAAGAGATATTCAAGGGGCGCCACATGCTCCGGCTTCACGTAGAAATAGGATCGCTCGCCTTTTTTGGTCCGGAAATACATATATTCCGCTGCCCGTCGAAGCTGTCCCAAGGTCACGCCGTCCTTGTTCTTGAGAATTATCGTCCGCGAAACGGGCGTATCGCTCTTTTGGGACGCCGCTTGTTCGCCAAACCATTCGGTCATTCCCTTCACATTCCATCCAAAAAGAATGGCAAAAAGGGCGGACCCAACAACGAGCCCCGCACGCGCCCATTTCTCCCGGATGTATTCAAACACCATGCCAAAGAGAAGAAACGGAATCGGAAGAATGACGAGAAAAAATCTCGGTCGAAGCTGAAAGGCGACCGGGATGGAGAGGACGAAAAAAACACCGCCCCAGACAAAGAGGAGCCGAAGGAAGTCTTTTTTCATTCCATTCCGAAGCGCGCGAAAACGGAGGAATGCGACGAAAAATCCGGCAATCAAGAACGCGAACGTCGCAAGAACGGGAACGCGATTTTTTTTCTCGCTCTCGGTCACGCACCGTGCGGTTGTTATAAGACAGAAATATCTTCCATTCTCTTCCCATGCTTTCCCGATACGTTCCGGAAGCGGCTTCGCATCTTGCTTCTTCGTCATTGTTTCAAAGAAGTTTCGCGTATTCTCTCCCTGTCGCAGAATATCATTCAGAATAATTGGCGCGGAGAGAATGAGGAGAATCGCTCCCGCGACTCCCGCATATTTCACAATCGAAACGCGGACCGAACGCGCGAAAATTTTCCGGAAGTTTTCTCTCTTCCACAATTCGAAATGCCACGCCAGAAAGATTCCTGTCGTCCCAAGGAGACTCATCATTCCGAAGTAGTGAAGTTGCGCTCCAATGCCGAGTCCGATCGCAAAAAGCGCGAGAAAAAAATATTTTCTTTTTTCTTCCGATTCATTGAGAAATCGAAGCATTCCGTAAAACGAGAGGAGGAGAAAAAACGGCAAGGAATTCGGATTCCACGCAAAGCGCGAATACTCTATGCCGAGAAACGAAACCGAAAGGAGTGCCGAAACAAGGAGAGCAACCGGCGCCGAGAGAAACAACCGAGCAAACAAAAAGAGCATCGCGATCACCAAGACGCCAAAAAACATATCGGGATAGGCGAAAACCGACGGCTCGACCGAGTCGAACAAAACACCCGAAAGATACTGAAAATAGTAATACATCGGACCCGTTCGCAAGAGCCCTTCCTTAAGATCGACTGCCCCAACGCGCGGTCCCAAGAGGGGAAGATATGCCGGACCCCGCTCGACCGCCTCTGACACGAGCATTGCATCACGAGCCTGATCCATCTTGAAATAGAGCCACTCGTCAAAATTGACCGCGCGGAGCGTGAAACCCACCGCGATGATTCCACCAAGAATAACCCCTGTCCACAATTTTTGAGTCGTTTTCTTACTCATATTGAAAATCATACCCCGCCTGTTCTCTCCTTATCTCTCACTTTCCATACTCCCTTCCTTGGTTTCTTCATCTTTATCCTCGTTCTTTTTTTCTTGTCCGGGCAGTTTTGTGACAACGATATCGCGATATGATTCCCCGACAACATTCGCCACTTTTCCGTCCCGAATCGCCGAGACGCGAACATTCTCGAAAGAAAGATTGGCGATCGGACTCTCGGGGAGACCGTTCAGAAAATAAGGGGACTTTGCTTGTTTCACCAAAACATTCTTGAACGAAATATTCCGGAAGCGCGGCACCGGACCATCAGCGCGAAACGGCGTTCCATAGACCATATCCATCTGGATCGCACCAAACACCGCCCTGTCCACATTCACATTTTCGAAGAAAATATTCTCCACCGCACCGCCTCGTCCGCGCATCGTTTTGAATCGAATACCGAAATCGGCTCGAATAACATGTACATTGTAAGCAAACACGTTCCGAATTCCGCCAGACATTTCACTCCCGAATGCGACACCTCCATGCCCATCTTCGACAAGAATATCGTGAATCACAATATTTTCGGACGGTTTCGCGACGCGAAGTCCATCCCGATCCTTACCGGATTTTATGACAACCGCATCATCACCCGCGCGAAAAAGCGAGTCTTGAATCACCGCGTTCCGAGACGAGTCGAGAACAATGCCGTCGGTATTCCGAATGCTCGTATAAACCTCGATATCTCGCACGGTAATATCCGAACTGTATATCGGATGAATCGTCCACTTGGGACTATTCACGATTTTGACACCTTCGATGAGTACTCGACGACATTCGACAAACTGGAGAAAGGACGGTTGAATCTTCCCTCCTTCTTTCACAAAATCACGATCACGAACCGGAACATTTCGATCACCCATTTTTTCCAACTTCACAAGAGACATCCCCTGAACATCTATCCAACCTTTCCACGCGCCGCCATTTCCATCCAATGTTCCCTCGCCCGAAACGGAAATATCCTCGGCTCCGTTTGCGTAAATAAACGGGGAATAGTTGTAGAATTCGATTCCCTCAAACCGCGAAAAAACCGAATTGGCATACTCGCTGAAATCGCTACTGAAAAACACTCGCGAACCTTTCTCGAGAAAAAGCCCGATGCGACTCTCGAGATGTATCGGACCCGTAAGCCAAAGCCCCTTTGGCACAACGACTTGTCCACCACCCGCCTTGGCGCATGACGCAATTGCCTTCCGGAAACTCTCGGTATTGGAAGCTTCACCGCCCGGAACCGCACCGAAGTCGGTGATTCGACATTTTCGATCGGGAAGAATCGGCTTGGAGACGGTTGGCATCGGAAAGGGTGTTTTCGGCATCGACGTCTCGACATACGGGGCATTACGCCACGCTTCCCGTTCGCGAAAGAGCGCCGTCGCGTCAACCGAAAAGACGGACGACTTCCGCACGGAAATCGCCGCGTATATCATTCCCAAAAGCGCGAGAGCCACCATCCCAAACACGAGCAATCGATCACTCCCGGTTTTCAGAGAAACGAAACAATATTGAAAAAAACGGTTTTTCACCCCTCCAGCATACGCCAAAATCCCCCCTTCGCCAAGGTATTCCGGAAAAGAAAAATCCCTCACGCGAATTTCGTGCGAGGAATTTTGTTTCCACTTCGTTTATTTTAGTAGCGGTAATAACGGTCGCGACGCGCGCGCTCACGCTCACGCCTCCGAAGTTCTCGGTAATAATCTTCACGATCCTCGTAATGACGAGGACGGTGATGACGATATTGACGAGAATCACCGGTATGGTCACTCAATTTCGAACCTATCATCGCGCCGACTGCGGCGCCGCCAATGATAGCCATATCTCGATCATTGCATCCTGCAAGTGGCAATACTGCCAAAAAAAAGAACGAAAAGGCGAAAAAAATACCAAAGAACCGATTTTTCATGATGCCTCCAAATTCCCCAAAGAACTCGGGTAATCGCGCATAACTCACTTCCGAAACTGGCTTAAAAAAATACCTCAGTCAAGGTAGCTTTCTTCCGAAATTTTGTCAAATAAAATTTACGAATTTTCGTCCGAAGAGGAAGATTCTTCAATTTGAAAACCATCAGGCTCGACGGAAGGTTCCGCCTCCTCGTCATTCTCTTCAACGATCGGGGCGTCAATAACCCCAGCCGCTCGTTCCGCCGACTCATCCGAGACGCTCGGGTCAAGAGTTGCACCGCTTTCGTCCGCGCGTTCGCCTTCGTCATCGCGCTCATTCATCCCGCTTGCCTGTTTTCCCTCCGCGAAATCACCCTCCCCTTCCTCTTCATCTTCTTTTCTCGTATCGCAATCATCATCGTCTTCATCGCGACTCCGATCTTTCTCATTCGAGAAACTTTTTTCAAGAATATCGCTTCTCCAATGGTCATACTTCGGATGAAACGCTCGCGCCTGGAGCAACGATTTCTTTTTCCCTTTCGGAATCTTAACGCACTCGCCGTCGAATATCGTTCCATTCGTCCGAGGATCGCCGTCATCCGAAAATTTATAATAAATCTTCGCCCCGGGAAGAGACGAGGAAAGTTTCACGCAATCATCATGTTCGTCGAGGCGAATATCCGGAATCCACTCGCCCGTGCCGATTTTCTGCGACGAGAGAGGATCCGCATCGGTAAATGCCGCGTTCGTCGAAACCGAAAAAGCGAGCGCCGGTCCCAAAAGAAACGCCACGGCGAATCCGAGGTGCTTCGTCCACGGCGAAAACACAGTTGCGGGCGGCGCGACAAAGAGGAGTATGCGCTCCGGAACTTTTTTCCGAAAACGCCACACTCGAGGCGCCGATTTCGGCTTTCGAATATCCTGCATGATTCGCTTCATAGAAATCACATGATACGGACTTTTCTAGTGGAACGTTCAAGAGATACCGATAAGAGTCTCTTAAAAAAGCTTCAAGCTCAAAAGAATCAACAGAGCTTTTTCGGAAAAAATTGTTTTTTTGCGGCTTTCGAACGAAGTGGAAGACAAGCAAAAAAATAATTTTTTCCGAAAAAGCGGACTTTCTAAACACGCTCTAAGAAATTGGGAGAACCGAGATCTTTCGCCTCCGGAAAACGCGTCGGCGAATTCGAAGGGGAAGGATCGGGAAGAGGACTCGTTTTGTTCCGTTCTTTCTTTTGGTAGGCTCGTTTCGCGAATTCCCGCTTCAAATTGAGAATCTCGTCAAAGATAATGAGAAGTGACGGGATGAGAATGAGGAGAACAAAGCCGAGCGGTTGCTTCGCGAAAGAAACCGGATACCCGAGGTACGGAAGGGAAAATTTCACCGAGCCGAGAATTTGACTCTCGACGATCACCTCGTCATCCGCCTGATTGGCATCGCCCTTCGTCTGATAGCGGGCGCCAACTCCCCCCTCTTCCGGCAAGATGCGAACGATCCGGTGCGTGATCGGCGTCCCGCCCCGCGCGGGTTGCCAGGTGACGATATCGCCCATTCCATAGGACGGCGCGACGCCCACCAAAATGACACTCCCCGTCGGAATCGCCGGCTCCATCGACCCCGACTGCACCACGAAAACCCGATTCGATCCGAATATCGGAAGGATCGACCCCACCACCAACACCCCGATCGCAACCAGAGCGAAGAGCGTCACATTCAAAACCCCCGTCGCGATTTTTTCCACACATTTCATAGCGATTTTCATTGCCCCGAGCGATCACTCCCGAGGAAAAGGAGTGATCAAGAGAACAACGAATTTAGAAACCCGTGCTCAAATCCGCCGGCCACAAAGTTGCACCATCTTGCCGCGCTTGAACTTTTACCGAGGCGTTGTACGTCTTACTTTGGTACTTGTCTCCCGCACTCGGATCAAGTTTTACCGTCAATTGAAACTGTTCTTTTCCTCCTGCAGAGACAGTGTATAATTCATCATCACCATCATCATTCGCTTCATCATCCGTTCCATCAAGGCTATCGTAGAACATACCCGTTATTGGAGTGATTCCATCACCTGCGATAGTTTGCCATCCTCCATTATATCGTTCCACTTTTACAACACTCACTAAAGCATTGTTCGGACTATCAACACCTGCCCATGCGCCAAACGCCGCGCCGCGCAATTGAATACCCGTTGTCGAATTATTTTTCACATCAAAATTGACGAGTGCCGTTCCTCCCGGCAACATATTCGTAACAGCAAACGCGAAATCTGTCGTCTCATTCTGATTCAACAGGTTGATATTGAGCGTTCCCGTTGCAATCGTCCCCGATGCCGTGTCCGTTGTACTAAAAAATGCATACGTCCCGCCGCCGACAATTGCTATCGCCGCCACCAAAATGAAGGCGCTTCGAAGTATTCCGATCATACATTTGTCTTTTACTGTTTATTTTTCCGGACGCGCCCGACTCCCCCTCCGGAAGTCGGCGCGCGTCCTTCTCTTTTCCAAAAAAACCGCTCTCAAACGTTACACTCCTGGCGTCACCGACTCCGCGACAAAAACTTCGTCCCACGTGCAGGACTGATTCTGCGCGTTATTGTCAGCTGACCCGTCAAGCTGTGCCCTCTGCTGAACCACCTGGGTCCACCCGGCGGGTACCTCCGGAAATGGCGGATTTCCCGTCACCTCGACCCGCTTCGCCGAACCGGCAAGATCGATAAGCTTCGCGTCATAGACCATTCGTTCCCGCTCATTGCCGCCCGCATACCCGGTCGTCATCGTGAGATTGGTGAGGGGACACACCGCTCCCTGCAAATTGTCTACATACATATAGAGCCGAACCGGCACCGTGCTCTGATTAAAAACCGCGCCTCGCGCCCAATCGCTCCACTCTCCGGGCACGAGATTCGCCGTCGAAACCGGCTTCGCCATGACTCCCTGTCCACTCTCGCCCTTCGCGTCAATCTTCACTGTTGCCGTACTGATCGTGTTCCCACCAATCGAATCCGTCGCCGAGAAGAACGAATAGGTCGCTCCGCCCGTAACCGCGATCGCCGCGAGGAGAATCGCGAGACTCTTTACTATACTTCCCATATGTGTCTGTATTACCGATTACGCATCCCTCCCATTATTTCCATCACCCGAAAACGCCCTCGACCAAAACCCTTTCAACAAGGGGAGCGCCCCGACAAACCCTGTCGCTCGGGAAGGAGAAGGTACGCGACGCGCGATCCCTCTCCTTCCGAAACAACAAAAAAACGTCGCGCAAGCGACGTTTCATATTTCCAACCGAAAAAAATCCAAATCGCGACCACTCGCGATCCCATATTTCCCGTTTCTCCGCCAAAAAGAGGAGTCACCATACGGCTTCGTCTCACTCATTGTCTTCGATATCAAAGCGATTCATTCGACCCTTCGCAATCGAGCATAACACTCTCATTATAACGAGGCGAATTCCCCTGTCAAGAAAAAATTTTCCGACATGATTTTCTCGCGAAAAAACAAAAAGCCGCTTCGCATCTCGAGAAAGATACAAAGCGGCAAAATCGGAATCACTCGCGGCGCATCCGTACGCCCTCCCCGCTATTTTCTGTTGAGCGTCGCCATCGCCCCCCGCCGACGCCTCCAGAGCGGGATATTGAGATTGATCCCCGTCCAATTCTCGATCATACAGAGAACGGGCGAAGTGATTCCAAGCGACATTCCTCCGAAAAACAACCCTGTCCTCAGCGAATCGAAGAAACTGATCCCTGAAAAAATCGCGATACCGAAGCCAAAAATAGCAACGGCGGCCGAAACGCCAAAGTATCCAATCCAAATCGTACTCACTTTCATGGTGTCCTCCCGGGGACAAGGGGTTGAGAGAGACTTCAAAGAACGAAGCCTTACTATAGCAGATTACGTATATCCTGTCAAGCTCTCGTCCGGCACATTTCGACGAATCTCCGAAGGATTTCCATCGGGACGGTAACAGTTTCCGCGAGGCAGAGCGCCTTCAAATCTTCGGCTTTTCTCGACCATCATATCTCTCTATAAAAAAATGGGGATTGAACGAAAAATACCGCCCCTTCTCAAGAGAAATAGGTCGTGTATACTGGGCAAGGCATCATAATTTACGAACATCCGAAATATGTCCCAACAAAAAAAAGTTACCCTCTGCGCGAGCATGTCTTTCTGGGACGACATTAATCTCTGGAGACAGAGGTTAGAAGAAAATAATTACGCAGTCATCCAATACCCGAAACAATTCACGGGAGAGTTTTTATCAAACTACAAAAGAGAGTTCACCGAACACTACCGGAAAATAGCCGAGTCCGATATCGTGCTTGTTTTAAATATGCAAAAGAAGGGCATTGACGGATACATTGGCGCCGCGGTATTTGCGGAAATCGCTTTTGCTGTCGGACTCAATAGAACCTCTCACTCTGCAAAAGAAATAAACGTCTCCTGCCTCAATACTTTTCCCGATTCTTTGCCATATGCAGAAGAGTTACAACATTGGGTTAACTTGGGCTGGCTGAAGTTTTGGAAATAGAATATTGCGAATAAAATAAAGACCGTTCACGTTCTGAACGGTCTTTTCTTTTCTCATCCCCACATCCTCGCGATAAATTCATCGAGTTTCTTGTAGGATGCCCCAACAATTGAAAATTCTTCATCGCTTCCCCACCAGTGATGCGGATTGTGATGAATATGACACTGGCTCCAGTCGTCGCCCGGAAGGATCAACCGATTCTTCTCCGCCTCGCAGTAGACGCGACTTCCCGGCAAAGGAACAAATCGAAACAACGAAACTCTTTCGATCATCGAGGAGAGATCATCCAAAAGCGCGATTGTTTCTTCTGTCGTTTCCATGTTTTCACCGGGGTACCCATGTATGATGAAAACTTTGACTTTGATACCCACGGAGTGCGTCATCTTGATCGCATTGTAGATTTGGTTGATAGAGATTCTCTTGCCCATCGCTTTGAGAATCGCTTCGCTCCCGGATTCGACTCCGTATTTGATCTCAATGCAACCGGCGTCACGCATGATTTCAAGGCTCTCATAGTCCACGGTGTCGACTCGCGACAAGGTGGACCACTTGAGACCAAGGCTCCCGATAGATTCGCATATATCGCGAACTTTCTTTTTGTTAACGAGAAAGTTATCACCGACAACCGCAAAGCCCTCTATTCCGTAGACCGTCTTCAGATGCTCCAATTCCTGACGAACATGCCACCCAGATCGGTATTGCATCCGCCTTTGTTGCGCCGCGCAGAAATTGCACGAGAACGGACACCCCTGACTCGTCATGACATGCGTCATTCGCAAGTCCGTATTGGAGAGTCTGTCTGTCACGATGAAGTCCGGATCTGGTAACAAGTGCCGCGCCGGAATGATCGGTAAGTGATCCAGTGTATCCCGCAACGCTCGCGGTTCCGTCAAAATAGGAACACCGTCATTCAGATAGCAAATTCCCTTGATAGAGGAGAATTGTTTCGTCGTCTTTTCACGAATCAATTCCAATATCGTTTCCTCCCCGTGACCAACGCAAACTACATGCACATCGAGTCCAAGCAGTGTTTGCTCGGGAAAGATATTCGCATGCACGCCACCAGCCATCAGGAGCGCATCACTCGCGTACGCGCTATTGAGCCGCACGCTTTTGATAAGGTCATAAGTGACCGACGATGGAATGCTAAACGCGACAACATCAAACTCCGTCAAATCCAAAATATCTTGAGCGGAATCCACACTGAAAACCTTCACCTCAACGCCATTTTGAGTACTGACGATTGTCGCCAAATATAACACGCCAAACGGAGGGAATTCTTTTCTCTTTTTCCCAAAACGCGCGATATCATACACTTCCGGATAGACAAATGCCACTTTCACGTCACACCTCCGAATTTTGAAGGAACGAAGGACAAAAATAACATAGTACTTATATTATGTCAAGCTTCCGTCCGGCACATTTCGACGAATCTCCGGAGAATCTCCATCGGGACGGTGACGGTTTCCGCGAGGCAGAGCGCCTTGAGGCTCTCGGCTTCTTCGGGTTTGAAGTAGCCGTGGTGTTTGTAGGCGTCAATCCGAATCGCGATGCCGGATGAATCAAGCTCCGGATGAAATTGCGCGGCAAAGACATTGCGCTTGACCCGAATCATCTGAACGAGGCACGCGGGCGAAGTCGCGAGAAGCGTCGCACCGGGCGGAATGGCATCACAGGCTTCTTTGTGCCCCGTAAAGGCGCGAAAAGGCGACAGGAAACCGGCAAGGAGCGGATCTGTCTTCCCCGCTTCCGTGATTTCGATATCAACCGGACCGGCGGACTCAGCGTACGCGTTCTTCGAAACCGTACCACCCAGAACTTTCGCGAGCGCGCCAAGTCCCAAGCACGCCCCGAGAAATGGAATGTCTTTCGCGACGATTTCCTCAAGTATCGGAAAAAGATTTCGCTCGACCATTCGTCCCGCCTCTCCCTTCTTCTCCTCCGGATCACTCACGTTGAAGGGTCCCCCGCCCGCGAAAATTCCCCGGTACGAATC
>JAYRSG010000115.1:0-6979 GCA_041920175.1 Candidatus Moraniibacteriota bacterium
CTATTGGCGTCTGGTAGCGAACGCCAACTCCAGGAGAATAAAGAAAATCCCCAAAACTTAAACTGAGCGGGTCGCCAGCAAAACTCCCCTTGTTCACGAGGTATGCCTCCCCGGCATCAAGAAAAAGAACACCTGTAAAACGTGGTATACTGTTGGGAGTGAGGAATAAGGAATAAGGAATAAAAATTCATCTTACGCACTCATTGAAAAACCCAGCCCGTCATACCCGTCCCGCCGTGGCGGGAGGTATCCAGGTTCCACCAGCTTTCAATAAGCACACTACAGACTTTGTTCGTAAAGTGGTTATATTCCGCAAGTGGTGACTGGATTCCCGTTTTCACGGGAATGACGGAAGAAAAAATTTCTCATTCTTCATTCCATTTCTATGACCCAAAATTCAATCGTGGAAGAAATTCGGAAGCGTATCGAGCAGTTCGAGGGAACATCGAAACGCGAAGAAACCGGCGCCATACTCGAAGTGGGTGACGGCGTCGCGCGCGTCTCGGGCTTGGCGCATGTGGCGGCGGGGGAGATGGTTGAGTTTGAGAATGGCGTGATGGGCGTCGCGCTCAATCTCGAAGAAGACATGGTGGGGATCATTCTCCTCGGTGAGGCGGGCGATCTCAAAGAGGGAAGTTCGGTCAAAGCGACGGGGAAAATTCTCTCGGTTCCGGCGGGGAAGAACGTGATCGGGCGCGTCGTGAATACGCTTGGGAGTCCGATTGATGGGAAGGGCGAGATCAAAGCGGAGACCTTTCGCGCAATTGAGCGGGTGGCGCCGGGCGTGATGACGCGCGAGTCGGTGAAGCAACCGCTTCAAACCGGCGTGAAGGCGATTGATGCACTTATCCCGATCGGTCGCGGACAGCGCGAGCTCATCATTGGTGATCGTCAAACAGGGAAGACCGCGGTCGCGATTGATACTATTTTGAATCAACGCGGACAGAATGTTATTTGTTTCTACGTCGCGATCGGGCAAAAAGAATCCAAAGTGGCGCGTATCGTTTCCGAACTCGAGAAAGGCGGAGCGATGGAGTATACAACGGTCGTTGTTGCGGGCGCCTCCGATCCGGCGGCGCTCTCGTTCCTCGCTCCCTATGCGGGGTGCGCGATGGGGGAGCACTTTATGGAAGCGGGGAAAGACGTGTTGGTGATCTATGACGATCTCTCCAAACATGCCGCTGCGTATCGACAGATTTCGCTTATTCTTCGTCGACCGCCGGGACGCGAAGCCTATCCGGGTGACGTGTTCTATTTGCACTCGCGACTCCTCGAACGGAGCGCCAAGCTCTCCAAGGAACTTGGTGGCGGATCGCTTACGGCGCTCCCCATTATCGAGACGCAGGCGGGCGATGTCTCGGCGTATATTCCGACCAATGTGATTTCGATTACTGACGGGCAAATCTATCTTGAGTCCGACCTCTTCTACAAGGGCATTCGTCCCGCGCTTAACGTGGGACTCTCCGTCTCGCGTGTCGGGAGCTCGGCGCAAATCAAAGCGATGAAGCAGGTTGCCGGGACGCTTCGCCTCGACTTGGCGCAGTTCCGCGAGCTCGAAGCCTTCGCGCAGTTTGGTTCGGACCTCGATGAGAAGACCAGGGAGCAGATCGAACGCGGCAAGCGCGGAGTGGAGGTGTTGAAACAGAAGCAGTACGCGCCCCTCTCGGTCGAGAAAGAAGTCGCCGTCCTCTATGCGCTCACGCGCGGGTATCTCGATGATGTGGCGGTTGAAAAAATCGGGGAATGGGAAGAAAAGTTTCTCGAATATCTCGATACCGATGGCGAAGATTTTGTCTCAATGCTTCGCACCAAGAAGACACTCGACGAAGAATTGGAAGGGTTGCTCAAGAAACATATCGAGACGTTCAAGAAAAGCTTTTCGGTGTAGAGCTATAGAATGGAGAATCCATCCTCGTCAGAGTCTCCGAAGGTACTCTGACGGAAATTGAGAAGTGTTTGTTTTCAATCGTCAGAGTCCTCTTCGAGAGACTCTGACGGGGGTAAAAACAGTTTCGGTGGATGTAGAGACGCAAAATTTTGCGTCTCTACGATGAGGAAGATGAGAAAAATTTTCGGCAATTTCTTTAGAACTTGGAATTTATCATTTGGATTTTATCTATCGTATGCCCGGAACTCGTGAAATTCGGCGGCGGATCAAGAGCGTGAAAAACACGGGGAAAATCACGCGCGCCATGGAAATGATCTCATCGGTCAAAATGCGCAAAGCCGCCGCGGGAGTGGTGGCGCTTCGCCCCTATGCACGGAGCACATGGAATGTGCTTCGGGCGGTGTCGCGCGCTCAGGATGTGCGGGAGAAGCTCCCGCTTTTCGTCGAGCGACCGCTTGAGAAGCAACTCTTTGTGGTGGTGACGTCCAATCGCGGGCTCTGCGGATCGTTTAATACGCAGATGTTTCGGCGGCTCCGCGTCGAGATTGAAACGATATCGAAGGAATATCCGAAAGCGAGTGTCGACTTCGTGTCTCTCGGGCGGAAGGGTGATTCGGGACTCCGGTTCTTGAAGGGAGAGATCGTGGCGTCCTTTCCGGAGGGAATTGCCAATCCGTCCGTTTCCGAAATTCGTTCGATTGCGAAGTTTCTCTTTGATGGTTTTGAGGCGAAGCGATGGGATCATATCTCGATCGCCTATACCGATTTCGTTTCGGCGCTCGTACAGAAGACGCGCATTCACCGAATTCTTCCCTTTGCCGAACACGACGCGGAAGAGCAAATCGCCGAAATGGGCGATGGCAGTGGAGTCGAAAAAATATCGAAGCTCCGTGCGGAATATGTGGTGGAGCCTTCTCCGGAAGTTGTTTTGAAAACGCTCCTCTTCCGACTCGTCGAAACGCAAATTCTTCACGCCATCCTCGAATCAAACGCCTCCCAAGAAGCCGCGCGCATGGTCGCGATGCACAGCGCGACCGATGCCGCGCATGATATGACCGAGAACTTCACCCTCCTCTACAACCAACTCCGCCAGGCGAAAGTGACCCAAGAAATCGCCGAATTGTCAGCAGGTATGGCGGCGGTGGCGTGAGAGAAATGCAAAATTCACCATGCCTACCGGCAGGCAGGAAATGAAAAATGCAAAATTAAGGGGGGAGAATTTTAGGGTATCCGGTCACAGAATGTGACCGCAGGCAGGAGAGTTTTGAGGTCACAATTTGTGACCTCAAAAGAAGATACAGTTTGAAAATGGGAAATTTATGAAAGAGTTGATCGACAATGCGAGCTTGATACCGAAGGAGCGGATCATCAATAAAATTTACTGGCTTCGCGGACAGCGGGTGATGTTTGATTTTGATCTCGCGGAGCTTTATGAGGTAGAGACGAAGGTGATGAATCAGACAGTAAAACGAAATGCGGGGCGTTTTCCGGAAGATTTTATGTTCCAATTGAATTCGAAAGAGATCGATGTATTTGCCTCTTCAAGGTCACAAATTGTGACCTTGAAGAGGGGTGAAAACATCAAATACGCTCCATACGCCTTTACCGAACAAGGTGTTGCTATGCTTTCCTCGGTACTCCGGAGCAAGCGGGCGATTGCGGTCAACATTCACATCGTGCGGACATTTACCAGAATGCGAGAGATGCTCTTGACACATAAGGAATTGCGCGAAAAGATAGACAAGATGGAACAAAAGTACGATAAGAATTTCCGCGTCGTCTTCGATGCACTGAAAGAGATGCTTGCCATGAAGGAAGAAGAGCCGCGACGAAAGATCGGGTTTCGTGTGAGGGAGAAGGGAGAATAGAGAATGAAGAATGTGGAATGGAGAGCAGGGAATTTCAAAACCATCATTCGGGATTTCAGAAAAGTTTTCTGAAGTTTCGAAACGTTGTTTTGACTTTTAAACTTCTCGTATGAACGGAACACTGTTGCAAGTTATCGGGCCGGTGGTGGATGTGGAATTCCCGGAAGGGGAATTGCCGAAGATTTTGGATGCGGTTGTGGTGACGCTCCCCGACAGGGGCGAGTTGGTCGCGGAGGTGCATCAACATCTCGGCGGGAACCGCGTGCGGACGGTTGCGATGGGACCGACGGAGGGACTGAAGCGCGGGATGGAGGTGCGAGCGACGGGTGCGCCCATTGCCGTGCCGGTCGGACCGGAAGTTCTTGGCAGAATGTTTGATGTTCTTGGCAAACCGATAGACCAAAAGCCGAATCTCAAAAATGCGAAACTGCGATCAATTCACCGCAAAGCGCCGAAGTTTTCGGAGCAGGAAACGGAGGCGAAAGTGTTCGAGACGGGAATTAAGTCGATCGATCTCGTCTGCCCCTTCATGAAGGGCGGAAAAGTGGGGCTTTTCGGCGGGGCGGGTGTCGGGAAGACAGTCGTCATTCAGGAACTCATCCGGAACATCGCGCAGGAACATGGTGGCTATTCCGTTTTTGCCGGAGTAGGGGAGCGGACGCGCGAGGGAAATGACCTCTATCACGAGATGGAAGAATCGGGCGTCCTTGCGAAGACCGCGCTCGTTTTCGGACAAATGAACGAGCCACCCGGAGCGCGTCAGCGGGTGGCACTCTCCGCGCTCACCATGGCGGAATATTTCCGTGACGATGAAAAGAAAGATGTGCTCCTCTTTATTGACAATATTTTTCGCTTCACGCAGGCGGGATCGGAAGTGTCGGCGCTCTTGGGGCGCATCCCGTCGGCGGTGGGGTATCAGCCAACACTCGCCGAAGAAATGGGGACCCTTCAAGAGCGAATTACCTCGACGCGAAATGGCTCCATTACCTCGGTGCAAGCGGTCTATGTGCCGGCGGATGACCTCACTGACCCGGCGCCCGCGACGACGTTCGGTCATCTCGACTCGACCGTCGTGCTTTCGCGCGCGCTTTCCGAGCTTGGCATTTATCCGGCAGTCGATCCTCTGGACTCGAGCTCGACCATTCTCGATCCCAATATTGTCGGCGAACGGCACTATACGGTCGCGCGCAATGTTCAGAAAGTGCTTCAGCGTTACAAAGATTTGCAAGATATCATCGCGATTCTCGGTATGGAGGAACTCACTGAAGAGGACAAGCTCACGGTGATGCGCGCCAGGAAGATTCAGAAATTTCTCTCGCAGCCGTTCTTCGTCGCGGAACAATTTACCGGGAAGTCGGGCAAATATGTGCGTCTTGACGATACGGTGTCCGGCTTCGAAAAGATTCTCTCCGGCGAACTCGATGCTATTCCCGAACAGGATTTCTATATGAAGGGCGGGATAGAGGAGGTAACAAGCAACTGACAACTGACAACGAACAACTGACAACAAACGATTGACAATGAACAATAAACGATTGATATGGAGAAGTTTCGGTTTTTGACATGGAAAGTGTATAGTGATGCACAAAATCTTTTCTCTCATGTGCTTGGAGTGGTGAAAAGTTTACCGAAAGAATACCGCTACGAATTGGGGAGTCAGCTGGTCAGATCTTCTTTTTCCATAGTACTGAATATTGCTGAAGGAAGCGGGAAGACAACGGATAAAGAGCTGAATCGCTATTTTGATATAGCTCTTGGATCGTTGTATGAGACGCTTGCCTCTCTGGATGCTCTGAAGAGAAACTCTCTTGTAGATGAAAAGGAATTCCAGTATTTTTATGAGAAGATTTCTGATATATCCAACCAACTCGGTGGTTTTAAAAGAAAACTAAAAAAGTAAATTCTTGTTGTGAGTGGTACGTTGTTTGTTGTAAGTTTGAACTATGAAATCTATTCGTTTTTCACTCGTCTCGCCGGAACGGAAGCTTCTTGAGGAAGAGGTGGTTCAGGCGACGCTCCCCACTGAAGCGGGGGAGGTGACGATACTGCCGGATCATATTCCGTATATCGCCACCTTGAAGCCCGGGGAAGTGATTACCAAAAACGCGAAAGGCGAGTCGCGAAGCGTCGTTGTGCTTGGTGGCTTTGTGGAATTTCATGACAATACGCTCTCTATCCTCGCGGACGCGGCGGAACACGCAAGTGAAATTGACATTGCGCGCGCCGAAGCGGCCGTCACGCGCGCCCGAGAAATTCGCGAGCAAAAACTTGACGTTTCCGCCGAGGAACGCGAGGCGGCAGTTGCCGCGTTGGAGCGCGCCTGGGCGCGACTCCACGTCGGGAAAAAGCACAAGAGTCGCGGCGGCGCGCACCCGGAAACCGGTGTTTAATACCAGATTACCCTGAAGTCTTCTATTATGCACGCCGAGACTGCAAAAAATAATTTTTCTCTACCCGTCCGCAACGTTTCGCAAGCGAAGCGTAGCGATACGGGCGGGGTTTGCTCCGATAGAGAAATTTGTGTGAGCCCCGATTTTTTCGGGGTGCAGTCGAGGCAACTCACAAAGTAGCAGAGATTAGGGTAAGTTGGTATAACGAATCTTTTCTGCGAAAATATTTTTCGAGTATAAAAAAGGCGATCCGAGAGTCGGGTCGTTTTCTCGTTTTTCTATGCTCCACAGTCCTTCATCCTCGCATTCTCGAATGTAGCGACCATGCGCGACCGCGCGAGCACGCTACTTTTTCGTTTGGGGAGTTTTGGTGATATACTGAAATTGCGTGATTTTTTAAAATCTTCCTATGAATCAAGAGTTTTTTGTAAAAATAACGCAGTGGGTGTTTTATGGAGCGGTCGGGGTGCTTGCGGTTGCGGTGTTCTTTGTGTTCTTCGGTGAGCGCGGGGATCGCGATATGATGCCAAAAAAAATGTGGAACACGCTCGGGACGGAAGAGGGGATTTCGTCGCGAGCGGGAGATGTGATGGGAAAAGGAATGGGGTCGGCATCGCCCGGCATTGCAACGATGGAGTCACCAATGATGAATGAAAATACTGTTTCCTCCGAGTCTTTTGAAATGGCGAACACTCCCGATTTATCAGGGAGAGCATTTGAAAAGAAAGTGATTCGGAATGGCAGTCTCTCGATTCGCGTCGAGGATGCCGAGTGGTCGGCGGATCAAATTGATCGTATCGCGACGGATCTCGGCGGGTTTACTTCATCTCGGA
>JAYRSG010000116.1:0-2174 GCA_041920175.1 Candidatus Moraniibacteriota bacterium
CAGATCGGCGGGGATGTTCATTTTTCTCTCCGTGTTTTATTTTTTTTGGTTGTTTTTTCGAGCTCGTACGGGTGGAGGTGAGTGATGAGTGAAAAAAGTGCGACACGAGTTTCTTACTATCTCGTGGCGAAGAGACGATTCGGGCGAGGGAAATGGAGTCTCTCTGGAAAAGTTCGGTCGGAAGGAAATGGTCGAGAATTCTTCATCGAAATTCTTCTCGACATGATTCTTCGATGGTGTCCGCCGGATTCCGGCTGGTGCGATCATTCGGTTTCCGTTCAAATGAGTGGAGGTGAGTGATGAAAAAAATTGGTGAGATTTTGGAGGAGTATATTTTACCGATTATTTATCTTTGCATTGTTGGGTTCGTTTTTTGGTATACATGGAAGTACATCCTCTACCTCATTCTCATAGTTGTCAGTCTCTGGTTCTTTTACGAACTCGTTTTTAAGCGGATAATAAAAAGAACGGTACGTTGGCGCAGGATATCTCGAACTATCCAATGTCCGCAATGCAAAGTTGTCGGACGATCGGTAATAAAAGCGCGACAGTCATTTGTTATGCCAAGCTCTGACATGTCTCCGATTCGGGATGATCGACGGTGGTATAAGTGTCGAAATTGTGGTACGGAGTTTTATTGGAGGCTAAAACAATACCAGTTCTCTTCGTCTCTTGATGAAGAGATTGTAGAAATTTTGAAAAAGGGAGAAGGGGTGGGGGTGTTGGGTTTTTTCTGGTCATATGAACCAGATGATTCTGGATGGGGAGATTGAAAGAATAACAAAGCCGAGCGTGAGCGCGGCTTTTTACTTTTCCGAAAATTTCCCCACCTCCCTATGCATGCGCCACGCGCAAAATTTCATCGAAGATTCTTTTCCTCGTTCCACAGTTTAACAAAAAACTTCCATATGGAAGTGTCTTGTTAAATTGGGAGAGTGTTTTTTTGAGACTTTCTTTGCTGTTTTCCTTTTATTGTGCTATAATCAGACTATGCAAAACTGGTCAACCGATACCGATGAACTCAAAAAGGACTCGGAGCGATACATGCCGTGGCGTCTTGAGCATCTCGTTAATTTCGGTTTGGGCGGGGAACGGCTCGACCGGGAAGAACTCAAAAAATATTGGGGCGTGATGCGCCTCGATCAGAAGAAAAAAAAGTATCTCTCTCTCCTCATGGAAGTGTTTTGTTAAATTGGGGGGTGTCTTTGGGAGGTTTCGTGCAGAGAGAATTCTTTCTACAAATGCACGACGCGCAAGACTTCGTCGAGGGAGGTTTCGCCTTCGAGGGCGCGAAGGACGCCGTCCATGAGCATGGTGATCATGCCGTTTTGGATGGCTTTTTCTTCGAGTTCGAGATTGAGGGCGCCGCGCACAATGAGATTCTGGATCTCTTTGTCAAGTTCCAGGACTTCGGTTATGACGAGGCGCTTCTTGTAGCCGGTACCGCTGCATTTTTCGCATCCGCCGGCAATCCAGTGTTCGCTTGGAATCGCAGGAACAACAATGCCGGACTTTTCATTGAACAGTTTCAAAACCTTTTCGACCGTTTCACGGAGCTCGCCCTCGAGCGAAGTTTTTTTCTTGCAATCGCAGAGACGGCGAACGAGGCGCTGGGCCATATAGGTGCCGCCGGCGTTCACGATATCGTCGGGGCGCACGCCCATTGAGATGAGTCGCGGGATGGAGCCGGCGGCGTTATTGGTGTGGAGGGTCGCGATGACGAGGTGCCCAGTAAGAGCCGCTTGGAAGGCGATTTTGGCCGTTTCGTCGTCGCGGATTTCACCGATCATCACGATATTGGGATTTTGCCGCAGGAGCGAACGGAGCGCGCTTCCGAAGGTATAGCCGCCTTCTTCATTGACCTGCGTTTGCAAAATGCCCGGGAGTTGGTATTCGATCGGATCTTCGACGGTGATGATTTTCATTTCGGGCGTTTTCACGGCGTCGATCAAGCTGTAGAGCGTCGTCGTCTTGCCGCTTCCCGTGGGACCGGTATTCAAGACGATGCCGGTCGGTTTTGTGGCGCCCGAGAGAATGCGTTTCAAAGTTTGTTCGCGAATGCCGATCGTATTCACGTCGAGAGCGACGGCGCCGCGATTCAAGAGTCGCATCACGACGGTTTCGCCGAAGCCGCCCAGGATGATCGAGACGCGAATGTCGAACTTCTGCTCATG
>JAYRSG010000117.1:0-3891 GCA_041920175.1 Candidatus Moraniibacteriota bacterium
AAAATCTGATACCGTTTGACGGCGGTTTCCGACTGGAAACCGATCTTTCGTACGATCGTTTTCTCGGCATTCTCTTTTCAATAAAAAACGAGGATCTCTGATTTCATTTTTTTGATTCTATATTGTATGGGGGGAATTTTTTATCGACTGCGTTTGGGTGCGCGTTCTCTGTTTCATGGGAGGGAGAATCGGACGGTGGGGGGTGCGGCGCTCGTTATCGCGCTTTTTGGAATTTTGAGTCGAATTCTTGGTTTTGCGCGGGATCGAATTTTGGCGGGAACATTCGGGGCGGGAGACGTGCTTGACGCCTATTACGCCGCCTTTCGCATCCCGGATTTTCTCTACGGACTCCTTGTCGCCGGGGCGTTGTCCGCTGCATTCGTGCCGGTATTCACTGAACTTCGCGAAAAAAAGAATGGGAAATCGGCGTGGGAACTCGCGAGTGGCATTTTTGCGCTGGTGGTTGTGGTCATTGGAAGCATTTCTTTGTTTGCCGCGATCTTGGCGGGACCGATTATGCACCTCATCGTTCCCGGGTTTTCTCCCGAGAAGCAATCGCTTGCGGCGCACCTCACGCGCATTATGCTTTTGGGTCCGATTTTTCTCGGTATGAGTGCGGTTTTCGGGAGCATCCTCGTGTCGTTTCGAAATTTTATCGTTTTTTCGCTCGCCCCGGTTTTCTACAATATCGGCATCATTTTCGGCGCCGTTTTTTTGACGGAGGCGTTCGGACCGTCCGGACTTGCCGCGGGCGTTGTTCTCGGTACGGCGCTCCATGCCTTCATTCAATATCCGAGTGTTCGGCGAGCGGGATTTTCGATTTCTTTTCGGATGCCCTCCTCCTTGAGTCGGGAAGTATGGCGAGTGATTCGGCTCATGATACCGCGTTCGCTCGGGATCGCGGTCGGTCAGGTGAGCTTTCTCGTCGTTACGATATTCGCTTCGGTTCTCGCGTCGGGAACGCTCGCCGCGTTTACGCTCGCCAACAATATTCAGAGCGTGCCTCTGGGGCTTTTCGGTGTCGCCTTCTCGCTCGCCGCTTTTCCGGTGCTCTCGGGTTTTGCCGCCAAAGACGAACGCCGTCGGTTCTCCGAAACGCTGATGAAAACTTCTCGACAGGTTTTGTTTTTCGTTCTTCCCCTGAGTCTCATGATGATCGCGCTTCGCGCCCAAATTGTCCGGGTCATTTTGGGGACGGGAGAATTCGATTGGGAAGACACGGTGATGACGTTTGAAATTCTCGGCGTTCTCTCGGCGAGCCTTTTCGCGCAGAGTCTGATTCCACTCTTCGCTCGCGCTTTCTTTTCGCTTCAGGACACGAAAACCCCGCTTTTCTTGGCGCTCTTTTCCGAAGCGGTGCACATCGCGATTCTCGCGAGCTTTGTCGGGAGTTGGGGACCGCTCTCGCTTGCCGTTTCATTTTCTGTGGCGAGCGCAATGAACGCGCTCCTTCTCTATCTCTTCTTGCGGCGACGGATGGAAGCGTGGAATGATCGTGCTTTTTTCCTGTCCGTCTTCAAGATCGCGATTGCGTCTTTTGTGGCTATTTTGGCGGTGCAGTCGGCGAAATTTTTCTTCGAAGTCGGCGGCGTGGAGCTCGATACGTTTGCGGAAGTCTTTTCGGAGTTGGTTCTTTCCGGTCTTTTCGGCCTGGCGGCGTTCGTCATGGCTTCGTGGATTTTGAAAATCGAAGAGCTTGAGAGTGTTCGTCGCTTTATCGTTTGCCGCCTCTTGAAACAGCCGCAAATTCTCAAAGAAGCCGAAGAAGAAGCGACTCGCCAGGCGATATAATACCAACTTACCCTCATCTCTGCTACATTGTGAGTTGCCGAGACCGCAAAAAATAATTTTTCTCACATGCTCCTCTCTATCGGAGCAAACTAGAGAAAAATTATTTTTGCGGTCTCGGCGTGCGTTTTAGGGGACCTCAAATTAATTTGGTATAAGCCTCTTGAAGCAATATTAAAGGAGGGTTGTCAATATTGACACTCGGAAATGTTTTTTTCTACAATGGAGTTTCCGAGCGATGTTTTTTGTTTTTTTGTCCGATCGTATGATTACGCTCAAAAACGTGACGAAATATTTCGGGCGAGTGAAAGCGGTGAACAGTCTTTCGTTTTCGGTCGATTCAGGAGAGGTGATCGGTTTTTTGGGACCGAATGGCGCCGGCAAAACGACGACGCTTCGAATGATAACCGGCTTTCTCGCTCCGGACGCGGGTTCGATCGTTATCGATGGGATCGATATCGAAAAGGATCCGATAGCTGTTCAAAAGAAAATCGGCTATCTTCCCGAAAACAATCCGCTCTATAAGACGATGCAGGTTGCGGAATTCCTCGATCTCGCGGCGCGACTTCATCAAATTCCCGCGAAGAAGCGCGTTTCGGCGACCGATTTTGTCGTTTCCGCCGTCGGTATCGAGAAAATGTATTATCGACCGATTGGTGAACTCTCCAAGGGTTTTCGTCAGCGAACCGGTATCGCCGCGGCGCTCATTCATTCCCCCGACATTATCATTATGGATGAACCGACCGAAGGGCTCGACCCCATACAGCGCGGCGAGATTCGCGAGCTCATCAAAGATTTGGCGAAGAAACACACGGTTGTCATGAGCACGCACGTGATGCAGGAGGCGTCTGCCGTGTGCGGGCGCATGCTTATTTTGAACAAGGGAAAACTCGCGGCGGACGGGACGGCGAATGAGCTTTCGGCGCGCGCGCAGGGTGAAAAAATCATCATCGTCGATCTCGAGGGAGAGGGAGTCGAGTCGGAGTTGAAACGTCTCGCGGGGACGGGAACGGTTGCCATCAAAAAGAAAACCGGAACCCGTCTTTCGGCGACGGTCTCTCTCGATCACGATCGGGAAATTCGCCCCGACCTCTCGAAACTCGCGTGGCAGAAACACTGGATTGTGTGGGATGTTCATGAGGAAGAGCGGAAACTCGAAGATATTTTCCAGGCGTTGACCAAAGAATAGACCCCTATGAAAAACATTTTTACGCTCGTTCGCAAGGAACTGCAGGCGTACTTCAATAATCCGATGGCGTATATCGTCATAGCCGCCTTTTTGCTTTTGTGGGAGTTTCTCTTTTTCCGACAGGTGTTTTTGATTGGAGAAGTGTCCGTTCGAAATCTCTTCGAGCTCTTGCCATGGCTCTCGCTCCTCGTCATTCCGGCGCTTTCCATGGGGGCGCTCGCGGAAGAAAAGAGCGAGGGAACGATTGAGTTTCTCTTGACGCGCCCGGTACGACCGATTGACGTCATTCTCGGGAAGTTTCTCGGTATTCTTCTCTTCTTCTCCGTCGCGACCGCTTTTGCTTTTCCGATCGCGTGGAGTTTCGGATTTTTCGGCGATATGGATTGGGGACGCATGATCGCGCAATATATCGGGAGCGTTCTCCTCGCCGCCGTTCTCGGGAGCCTCGGTATTGCGGTGTCGAGTTTTGTCGCGAGCCAGGTGACCGCCTTTATTGTTTCCGCCGTTGCCAGTTTTTTTCTCATTATTTCCGGGATGGAAATCGCAACAGCTCGCCTCCCGCTTTTCTTGGCGCCGTTTCTGGAACAACTCTCCGCATACAATCACTTCAATTCGCTCTCGCGCGGTGTGATCGATTTGCGCGATCTCTGGTATTTTGTTTCTTTTACCGGCGTCTTTCTCGGGGTGGCGTTTCTCAACACTCTTCATATCAAATACGGAAATAGACGGAAAACATATCAACAGTATCAGCTGGCAATTGCGATTCTTGTCGGTATTGCCGTGGTGTCCAATGTTGTTGGTTCGAGGATTCCCGGGCGTCTCGATTTGACCGAAGAAAAACTCTATACGCTTTCTTCGGCGACCGAATCGCTCCTTGCGGCGCTTCCCGATGATATCATCAACATCACACTGTA